>JAUYDX010000068.1 GCA_030691625.1 Candidatus Omnitrophota bacterium
AACAACTTGACACTACAAACATTGTCACAAGTGTAAAGTTGTTTGGGTTTGGGATGGAAGGGTGAGATTTTTTGCTTGAAGAGTAAAGCCATAGGTGCTATATTTGTATTAATATGAAACACGCGAAATATATAAGTGTTATTATAGGGGCTATATTATATTTATATATACCTCTTAATGTCAATGCCGGGGATAATTCTGATTTTACCCTGGGGAAAAAATCCTTCCAGGACGGATTCCACGAAGTAGCTGCCAGGTCATTCGAGAAATTCATATCTGAAAATCCATCAAGCCAGGATGTTTTAGAGGCCCGTCTCCTGCTGGGAGAGTCTTCGGTGCAGCTCAAGAGGTTCAGCGATGCCATGCGCGAACTGGACGCTGTCATAGGCTCTGACGCGGGCCAGGACATTAAAGGCGAGGCCATATACTGGAAATCAGAGATATATTTCAGGACCAGGGATTTCGAGAAGGCGAGGGAGCTTTACAAAACCATCGTATCTGATTTTCCGGATTCGAATTACGCGCCGTACGTGAAATACGCTCAGGCCCTGTCTTTTTACGAAGAAAAGAAATACCAGGAGGCGCTGGAAGGTTTCTCGGCGTTTGCGGCAGAGTACCCCTCGCATGAACTGAAAGAGGATTCTGCGCTAAAGACAGGAGAAATCCTTTACAGGCTTAAGAGGTATGATGAATCGAGGGATAAACTCGCGCAGGTAATGCGCGAAACAAAGGATGCTAAGAAGGTAAAACTCGCTTATTTTTACACAGGCGAGGATTATTATTATCAGGAAGACTTTGAAAAAGCCCTGGGCGCGTTTAAGAAATCGCTTGAAGCGGGATCAGACCCGGAAATAGATTTTTATGCCGCATACGACAGCGCCTGGAGCTATATGAAATCAGGCCGTTACAAAGACGCCGTTAGCGAGTTCAACCGTATGGAAGGGCTGAATAAGGATTCCAGCCTTATGGATTCTCTTCTGGAAGGCAAGGCCCAGGCGCTTATGAAGATGAAGGAATTTGACGAGGCCCTGAAGTGCTATACAGAGATCGTGGAAAAATTCCCAAAGTCCAGCCTTATTACACAGGCTTATCTGGGCAGGTCAGAGGCCCTGTACAACCTTGGGTTATATGAAGACGCCATAAAAGTCCTGAACGAAGGTATAAAGAATTTTCCCGCGTCCAGCTATTCGGATGACATGGAGTATAATCTCGGATGGCTTTATTTCAAGACCTCGAAGTACAATGAGGCCATAGAAAAATTTACTCAGGTGATAAAAAGCACTGACCAGGATATTTACAGGATAACCTCGTACTGCAGGCTGGGGGACGCGTATTTTCAATTGGGACAGATGGACAGGGCTTCAGAGGCCTATGACATGGTTCTAAGAGAATCGAGCGTGAATCCTGACGCTATATTCGGATACATAGACTATGCCCAGTACCAGATAGGCATGATACAGTTTAAATCAGCAAGATACGAAGGCGCTATCCTGGCTTTTAAGAGCCTGCTAAAAAATTACCCGAAGTCTAAATACGCTGAGGACGCCAGCTATGGCCTGGCTGTGTCGTATTTTAAAAAAGGGGTTTTCCAGGAATCTATCCTGGAATTCAGGGCGTTGATAGAGGGGTTCAAAAATACGAAATACAAGGATGATGCGAGGTTCCAAATGGGAAGCGCCTATTATAACCTTTCAGATTATAAGAAGGCGATGGATATATTCCAGGAAATAGCCCTGGCTCAGCCAGGCTCCACGCTTGGCAGGAGGGCGTCATACGAGATGGGGTGGTGTTACTATAAGATGGGCGAGAATAAAAAAGCGCTGAACCAGTTTGAGGATTATATAACCAGGTACCCGGAAGATGAGCTTGCGCCGGACGTGATATTCTGGCTGGGAGAATATCACGCTGACAGGAAAGATTTTGTTAAGGCTGAAAAATATTTTAGCGACATTATTGCGGTATATCCGTCCTCCAGCCTTGCGGATGACGCCAAATACAGGTTAGGCATGATGTTTTATGAAAAAGGAGAGTTGAATAAAAGCATGAGCGCGCTTACAGGCCTGAAGGCGGAGTATCCGGACAGCGAACTTACGCCTTTTGCCGAGCTCAAGATAGCGGACATCCTGATGAAAAAAAATCTCCTGGATGAAGCCAGGGAAAGGCTTTTAAAGGTCATGGCGGATTATAAAGATACGGCCTTTGTAAAGGTAGCTTCCAGGTATCTGGGCGACATCATGAGAAAAGAAGGCAATGTAAAAGAGGCCATCGATTATTACAAGAAGTCTATTGATGACAGGCGCGGGGATTTCAACGCTAGTCTACAGCTGACCATAGCGGAACTGTACGAAAAATCCGGTGACACAGAGACAGCGATAGCGGAATATATGAAGGTGGGGTATATATATCCTGATTCAACAGACATTGTGGCCAATGCCTCAATGGCATGCGGCCGTTTGTTTGAGAAACAGGGCAAGACAGATGACGCGATAAGGCTTTACAAGAAAGTGGCGGGAATGGATGCCAAGGAAGCCGCGTTTGCCAGAGATAGGTTAAGGGTTTTAGAGGAAAGGAAATAGGTCTTATTGCCACAAGATAAACCACGAAAGGGAGACTGATCATGTTTGAATTGATACAGAAGGCAGGGCCGATAATATACCCCATATTCTTATGTTCCATTATAGCGTTTGCCATAATCCTGGAAAGGATTTATTATCTCCGCAAGGTCAGGATAGATGCCGTGGCTTTCATGAGCAATATAGAAGCAGCCATTAAAAGGAACAAGATAGCAGAGGCTGTCAAGATCTGCGAGGATATTAAAAGCCCGATCGCCGCTATAGTCAAGGCAGGCATACTGAAACACGACAGGCCCAGGCAGGAGATGCGGGAGGCAATAGAAGACGCAGGCCACCAGGAGATCCCCTATCTGGAAAAAAACATAAAAATCTTGGCCACCATAGCGCAGATTTCCCCTCTCCTGGGGTTACTGGGAACAGTGGTCGGGATGACAAAGTCTTTCCAGGTTATCCAGGCAAAGACAATAGCCTTTAACCCTGTAAGTTCAGGCGACCTGGCAGGCGGCATATGGGAGGCGCTCCTGGCTACAGCCGCGGGCCTTATCGTGGCAATACCAGTTATAGTGTCGTATCATTATCTGACCGCGAAGGTCCGGGGTATCGTCCTGGAGATGGAACGCAGCGCAACAGAACTAATAAATATAATGTCGCAGAGGGTGGAGGGATACTAAATGAAGTTCAAGAGCAGTCTTTCCGCGCAGGACGCGCAGTTGGATATGACGCCTATGATAAACTGCGTTTTTCTGCTTCTCTTATTTTTTCTTTTTACGTCAAATTTTATATTCCAGCCTGTCATTAAAATAAACCTGCCAAAGGCAGTTACGAGCGAAGTGGTTCAGGAGAACACCGTAGTTATTACCATTACTTCCGACAACAGGTTTTATTTAAACGATACGCCCGTGACTTTAATAGAACTCAAAAATAAGCTTGAGAAGTCTTCGTCCCTGGAGCCTGTCCTAATAAAGGCAGACAGAGACGTGTCTCTCAGTAAAGCGGTCAGCATACTGGATTACTGCAGGGAGATAGGGATAAAACAGGTCAATGTGGCGACAAATCAGGAGACGAGGTAAAATGCCGTTATTCAAAGACCGCAATCTGAATATAGCGATACTGATATCCATCGCATGGCATTTTGTCTTTATGTTCTCGGTTAAACCGGTGTTTCCCTCCGGCCGCATAGCAGGGCACAGTACGTCAATATCTTTTCTTGGAGATATACTGGAGAGCATAACCCCGGAGAGCGAAAAGCCTTTTGTCTCGCGGCGTATTATGCTGGATAACAGGGCGGAGGGTTTTAAAGAGGATGGCCCAGGCTTTATGAATATCCGGACAGACAAGAGAGAATTCGCTTATTCGCTTGACGACGATCGTACGCTCGGGAATCCTAACGCATCCCGCAAAAAAGAACCTGTCAGGGTTAAGTTTTCAGATTTTTTTATCAAAGGCGAGGCAAAGGACAGGATAATCGTATATAAGCCGGATCTGGACAAGCCTGTGATGATGCCTTCGGATTTTAATTCAGATTTGAGCTTAGATGTCAAATTCAAGATATCCAGGGAAGGGTTTGTAAAATACGCTGAATGCGCCACATCGAGCGGTTTTCCTGAAATAGACCAGCTGGCGGTAAGGCATGTGAGGAAATGGTTTTTTGTGCCGTCTATAAAGGATGACCAGGAAGGCACTGCGCGCATAAGTTTTAAGCAATGATCAAGATAGATTTCTCGTTAGCAGTGGCGCTGTACCTTATTTTAACAACGGGCCTTGTTTTTCTGGCCATCATACTGGAAGGCAGGAAGGCGCAGAAACAGTTTTCTTCGGAGAAGAATTTTTTATGGCAGTGTTCCATATGCACATATGTGTATGTGGACTCCATGCACGTTAATATATCCCAGTGCCCGCGGTGCGGGAGCTACAACAATAAAGAAGAAAAAAGCCTGCATACTGATGTAAGCAAAAAAGGAGGTACTCATGCCTGAAGAAAAGATGGCTCATGAAGAGGAGAAACTGCCTATAGGCCCTCCCCTAAAGGTCCTGGATTACAGGACTATCAGCAGGGGATTTGGGTGGTGGTCAGCTGCGGTGCTGGTGGAGTCCTGGGGCAATAAGAGGCTGTGCGTTTATCTCTGGCAGAAACAAGAGAGCGGATGGAAGAGAAAACAGAAATACACCATACACAGCCAGGAGAGATGGCATCTTATATCCGAGGCAGTTGAGTCAATGATAGGCGAATTGCAATAGTTTTCCCGGTTTTTGGCTAACGCTGTATGTCAATAGAAAGGCAGTCTTATGAAAGATAATAATAAGGGTGTGGCTATTTTTATAACCTTGATGCTTTTGTTTCTTTTGTCATTGATCGCTGTTACCGCCCTTCTTACAGCTTATAATTATAACAATATATGCGAGGCCCAGATAAGAAGGCAAAAGGCGCTGGTTTCAGCTGAGGCAGGTATTCATTACGCTTTTTACAAGCTCAGGACAGATCTGGGAAACTTTGATGATTATAATAGTGAAGTTGACTCATATTCTTTTTCCCCAAATAGCGGAATTACTGTAAAGGTATGGGTAACAGGCCCTGTTTCAGGCAGATATACAGTAAAATCCAAGGCCACGTATTCTAAGGCGCAGGTACAGTAAATATTATATAACTATATATATTTAAATAAGTTATGGGAAAATACCAATAATTTTGTGTATTTTCCCAATTTTTTTGTTTTAAAGGGGTGCTTTTGTAACATAAATATTTGCAATATGTTGCAAGTTACGGGCTGGTGGTTACTGGTTATATTCTTGGCCCCCTTCCTTGACAAAGTAAGTTCTTTATGGTATATTTGCTTTCACCTATAAACCAGTAAATCTATTGGGGGGGATTATAATGTCAAGACTAATGGATACAGATGAATTAGCCAGGTACCTGAAGTTAGAGAAGCAGACCATTTACAATTGGCTTCATCAAAAGAAGATCTCAGGCATAAAGGTGGGCCATGTCTGGAGATTTGATAAGAAGTCTATTGATGAGTGGCTGAATTCTCAAATAGTAGAGGCTAAGATTAAGGTATGAACACATTAAACAATTTCAATAACTTGACACTACAAACATTGTTACAAGTGTAAAGTTGTTTAAGTTCAAAGGCGGCTGTCCATCTTATGAATAAAAACATATTGTCTTTATTAAATCCTAAAAAGGTAGTGGGCCTGTATGTAGGCCAGGATACTGTGGATTTAGTAGTCCTCAGTTCAGGCGTTACAGGGCCCAAGCTTATCAAATTTGGCCAGACGTCTATATATCCAAAGGATGTCAAGAAGAGCGGACTGGCCACCCTTGAATCTGAAGCGCCTGGTATTTCCGGCGCCAGCGTGGATTTTCCAGCGGATAAATCCAGCCAGAAGGCGGATACAAAAGAAGGCTATATCATAGAAGCCATAAAAAGGGTTTTCAGGGAAAACAATGTGAAACCGGGCAATGTGGTTACTGCTATGCCAAGCGAAGAAGTCATGATGCGGTATTTTCAGATGCCGAAGATCCCGAAGCAGGAAAGGGCCGCGGCTATTAATTTCGAAGCGAAGCGCTATATACCGTTCCGCATGGAAGAGGTGATCTCTGATTTTCAGGTAATCTCCAGCAGGACGTCGCCGAACACGATGGACGTGGTGTTTGTGGCAATAAAAAGAAATACCCTTGAACAGTATTTAAACATACTGAACGCCGCAGGGCTTAAGCCTTTAATAATCGAGGCCGCGCCTTTCAGCTTAATGAGGGCTTTTAACGCGGCTGAACAGCTGGACAATAAAGTCAATACAGCCATACTCAATATAGACCTGAATACAATTAATATAAATATCCTCAGGGGCGGGGTGCCTTACATAATAAGGGATATATCATTTTCCGAGATATCCCCGGAAGGCAAATCGTTTGAGCCTGTATTCGAAAAAATACTGTCTGAGATAAAACTTTCTTTTGATTTTTACGAAAAACAATTCCCCAGCGAGGTAATAGATAAAATAATCATATACAGCAAACTCCCGCTGGAAAACTGGCACGAGATCGTGGGCAAGGAACTGCAGATACCGGTAGAGGTGGGAGACCCGCTTCGGGGCATAAGGGTAGGGTCAGGGGTTGTGCCATTAAGGGCGGCCGTATGCTATGGGCTCGCCCTGAGAGGGCTAACGACGCCTTTTATAGACATAAATTTATGCAAAGAAAAACTGCTTGTTTACAAGAAAAAAGAATTATTCCTCAGGATGATTTTTCTGGAGGCGTCTTTAGCCGTATTTTTACTGATACTGCTCAAGGTCTTTACGATGAGGGCGATAATGCCGCTTACAGACGAGCTGAATAAAACGCTCTCTGAGAGGCCGAAGGTGGAAGTGAACGTAAAGACAGACAGCATACCAGATATGGAAAAGGTAAAGAATGGAATAGAGGCCAGAAAAAATATACTGGAAAATCTGATGTCAGGCCGGACTTATCTGACTCCGAGACTGGAAGGGATAGCAAGGAATATGCCGAAAGGGATGTGGCTCAGCGAGGTAAACTTCGAGGAAAAGACAGATAAGAAAAACCTTTCCAGGACAACGAGGTCCCTGAATATAAAGGGGTATTACGCGATAGACGAGAAGGTGTCAGACAAGGATATAGTAAACAACTTTTTATTCAGGATGAAGGAAACGAAAGATGTCTATACAGGGATGTCAAAGGCCGATATAGTATCTGTAAACAGGATAGAAGAGGGCGGTAAAAAAATATTAAGTTTTGAGATATCTTTCACGGGGCCGTAAATTATGAAAACTAAAAAAACAACCGCGAAACCGGTAAACAAGCTTGTCATAGCGAGCGCGGCTATTATAATCCTGACGCTTGCAACAGGGGTTGTATTTATATACAGGCCTTTTGCCGGCAGGAATACCTCGCTCAGGACAGAGATATTAAAGGAAAGGGATAAGAATATCTTAATAGGGAAGATAAGGGCTTACGCCAAGCATCTTAAGGTCTATGAGAAAAGGATACCTGAGTCAGGCGGGGTTTCCTGGCTTTTAGGAGAGATATCTAATATAGCTTCAAAGGAAAAGATAGAGATCGGGGCCATAAAACCCGGAAATCCCGAGGATTATGGGTTATACACAAAGGTGTCTGTAATAATCGACTCTTCCTCTACTTATGAACAGCTCGGAAGGTTTATCGCGGCGGTAGAGTCTGCGGAAAAATTTTTAAAGATAGAGAATGTCAATATAAAGAGGATGGATATCGACGAAAATTTCAAAAAGGGTTCAGGCAGGTTTAAGGCCTTTGATATAAAGGCCAATATTGTTATAAGTTCGATAGTGCCAAAGGAATAATTTATGGCAGAATCTGCGCAGAAAAAACAGCACAATATAGAATATATAGCCATAGCCGCGCTGGTGGCGGTGGCTGTTATTATAGGTATAACCAGGTTCAAGAAAAGCGACGCAAATGATGAGGTCTTTTCCAGGGAGGAATTTAATAAGAGATGGAAAGAGGTGGAGATAATAGAGGCAAATGTGCCTGCGATGAAAAAGGAGGCGGTGGCTTTTGCGCCGCCAGGCGATACTCCGCCGTTTAAAAGCCCTTTTGACGAGATAAAAGAAGATAAGCCTGTGGATGAAAACATAACGCTTCCAACAATGGCATTTCAGGGTATGGTGTGGAAAAGCTCAAGGCCGCAGGCCATTATAAATAATAAGGTATATGACGTAAACGATGTAGTAATGTCTACCGATTCTACGGGAGATGTCAGGGTTAAAAGCATAGATAAAGAGGGTATTCACCTGACGTATAAAGGAAAGGAATTTATAGTAAGGCCGAAATGATATATGTTCTCGACTCGGCCATTCTGGCCTCGCTCGAACAATATTCTTCGAGCGAGCGAAGCGAGTCGAGAAGTAAAAGGAGGCTAACATGAAAACAATAAGATTCGCGCTCGCTATCATAGTTACTATTTTTATGTCAGTACCGTATGGGTTTGGCGCGGCAGACACTTACACCAAGCCTGATTCCGGCGCAGGGAAAATTTCGATGGATTTTCAGGATGCTAACCTGAAGACAGTCCTGAAGGTGTTTTCCCAGCAGTCAGGCCTGAATTTTATTGCCAGCCAGAATATCCAGGACAGGACTGTCACGGTTTATTTTGACAATGTCACAGTAGGGGATGCCCTGAATTATATAATGAACGCCAACAGTCTTACCTATGAACAGGATCCTGGGACCAACATATTCATAGTCAAAGAAACAGGCAAGCCCGCGGTAGATACAGTTACAAAGATATACGAATTAAAGTACGCCCAGCTCAGCAATATTTCCAAATCTGATACCGGCACTGATTCAAAAAAAGACAACGGTATCATATCCATAATAGAGAGTATCTTAACCAAAAACGGCAAGGTGCTGGCTGATAAAAGGTCCAACAGCCTTATAATAAATGACGTGCCAAGCCAGTTTTCCATAATAGAAGAGCTTTTAACAAGGATAGACACAAGGACGCCGCAGGTAATGATAAAATTAGAGGTGTTAGAGACTACTACAAAGGCGGTGGAGAACTTAGGCATAAACTGGGGCGGCACGAGCGGCACGTTTGGGACATACACGGGGCCGATTAGTAACACCATATTTCCAATGAATAACAGGCTTGGCAGAAATAACTCCAGCGGAGAAGGCATCGCCACTACAGGCACTATCAGCATGTCAGGCGCCACCGCTACCTTATACGCGCTATTAAACAATAGTGATACGAAGATCCTTGCCAGGCCGCAGATCATGGCTATGAACAATGAGACAGCGAAGATAGAGCTTTCTTCCAAGGAGAAAAACGCCGTGGTCCAGACCTCTACCACCAGCGGCAGCAGCGTTGTATCCACAGGTAATACCTACCAG
>JAUYDX010000079.1 GCA_030691625.1 Candidatus Omnitrophota bacterium
TATCACTGCTTACTGGAAGGGCTATAAAGAATACAAAGAAAAAGGCAAGATACATAAACTGCCTGTCATGCTCGGTTTCCAGGCAGAAGGAGCGGCTCCTATTGTCCGCGGTAAAATCGTGGAAAAGCCGGAAACCATAGCCACTGCTATCCGTATCGGGAATCCAGCCAGCTGGAAACAGGCAGAACAGGCCCGCGATGAATCCAAAGGCCTGATAGACATGGTCTCTGATGACGAAATACTCGAGGCATATAAATTCCTTGCCTCTAAAGAAGGCGTGTTTGTAGAGCCTGCCTCAGCCGCGTCAGTGGCAGGGGTAATGAAGCTCGCTAAGCACGGCTACTTCAAAAAGTTCAACAATCCAAAACTAGTCTCTATCCTCACCGGCCACGGCCTCAAAGACCCTGACCGCGCCATAAAATCCATCAAAGAACCCAAAGTCGTACCAGCAAACCTCCAGGCAGTACTTCGCGAAATCTCCCTCTAATCTTCATACAAACAACCTTACTTTACATTGAGACAATGTCTCCGCGTCAAGTTGTTTGCCCGCGAAAAAAATTTTTAAAAAAAATGAAAGAAAATCGCCTTAAGATGTGTCATATACTTGTGCAATACAACCAACAACTTTACATCGAGACAATGTCTCAATGTAAAGTTGTTTAACCAGGGAGGAGGGCGTTATGGCAGATGTAATTGATTTGATTGAGCAGGGCAAGGTAAAAAGGTATTTTAGAGCTAGAAGTAAAAGTTGTTTTGACGGGGCTATAAGCCATATTACTCAACATGCATCAGGAACAGAACCTTTGTTTTTAGAAGAATCAGATTATATTTATATGATTCATTTAATGAAGGAAACCCTTAATAGGTTTGGCGCTAAGGTGCTTAGTTTTTTGCTTATGCCAAATCATTTTCATTTGCTTTGCAAATTCCTTGAAGCCAATATGCCGGATGCGATGAAAGATCTGTTTCAGAAATATGCAATGTATTTTAATAAGAAATACGCAAGGAGAGGGCATGTCTTCAGCGGGGCATACAGATCCGCATTGTGTTTTGACGAAAAGTATCTTATTACTGCTTCCTTGTACATTCACCATAATCCCGTTGAGGCTGAATTGGTTAAGAATGCTGTAGATTACAGATGGTCTTCATGTGCCTTATTTTTGAATGACATAAATAAGGATACATTTGTAGATTACAAATTTATATTGCAGATTTTAGATTCAGATATAAATCAGGCCAGATTAAAGTATAAAAATTTACTCAATAAATTCGCTATTAAAAAAATGGGCGATGTATTTGAACAACCTGACGGGCTTGAAATGGCAGCGCGAAGCCTTAGGCAAAAAGATGGGGTATGGTTTATTGAACATGAGGCGTATAGTGATTTCGACATTGATAGAAAGATTCAAGAGATGAAAGAAAAGGGCAATTTTAGAGGTCCGCAGGCAAGATACTCGAGAAGGTTTTTAATAGAACAGCTGAAATCCAGGGGTTTTCGCGTTTTGGATATAGCAAATAGACTAGGCCTTAGCCGTCAAACAGTATCTACCTATTTAAATGTCTAAACAACAAACAACTTGACGCGGAGACATTGTTTCAATGTAAAGTTGTTGGTTGTCTAATAGACAATATAATGTGCCCCTATTTTAATTCACACCTCTAATTCATCTATTTATAATGAAAGGCACTTTTATGAGTATAGCAAAAGACAGCAGTATTCTGGCTAGCAGGATCAGAACGCTCCGAAATTCCAGAGGGTGGACGCAGCTGAGATTGGCAAAAGAGGTAAATGTTCATCCTGGATATATAAGCAGAATCGAAAGCTGCAATAAACTCCCTACCTTGTATATGATTTCTC
Organism: Candidatus Omnitrophota bacterium; assembly: GCA_030691625.1. Lineage (GTDB taxonomy): Bacteria > Omnitrophota > Gorgyraeia > Gorgyraeales > Gorgyraeaceae > UBA10183. The sequence goes on from JAUYDX010000079.1 coordinate 1,859, forward strand.
GCATAGCAGAGGCCCTTGAAGTGGAATCGTACGAACTTTTATTAGATGATAAAAAGCTCAAATCTCCCGATTACAAGAAAGAGAAAATAATCAGCATAGTTAAGGAGAGCAGCCCTGCCAATATAAATATTTATTTCCCTTTAATTAACGCGTTACATAAGGACCGTAAAAGAGCAAAAAGTAAAGATACGATATAGCAAACAACTTGACACCGAGACATTGTCTCAATGTCAAGTTGTTGGATGGCGGGGGCTTATGTCAATAAGGCTGACGCTGTGCCTGGCTCTTTTCTGTGCAGTTATCAATGGATGCGATATCCAGCCAGCCGCATATACTAAGAATGACATAGTAAAGATTACAGATTTTGAACTCTCGCCTGACGAAGAAAAAATAGCCTTTTCCGCGATAACTCCAATAGGCAATCTGGATATCTGGGTAGTAAATATAGACGGTAAAAACCTCAAAAAACTCACCTTTCAGGATCGTTCCCCTACGAACCATATAGCCAGATTTTTCAAGAAGCGCCGCTGGAGAAATTATTTTGAGATAGATATGTGTTATCCAAAATGGATTGACAGCGGCCACATAGCGTTTTGCCAAAGTCTGACAAAATATGAAATGTGGGGGACCCGCCTAATAAGCAAAAGATTCTGGGTCATTAGTCCGGACGGCACAGGAAAAACTTCTACGGAACCTTTCAATACAGAAGGTATAAAGAAACCATCTATTTTATCTGAAAAACTCCGCAGGACATTTTTTATAAAGCATAATACCCTCTGGTATTTTGATAATAAGGATCTCATTCCAAAAAAATTAATTTAACATTTACATAAAGCCAACAACTTGACACGGAGACATTGTCTCAATGTAAAGTTGTTGGGGTTAGCTGAATTATGAGAGAAAAAGTCGGAAGAGGCATTCTCTTTTGGATGATCTTTTCTTCTCTGACTGTGGCTGCGTTCGGGGATACAGGGGAAAGGTATTTTGCTACCATCGAAAGCACAAAAGGGGCAAAGATAAATCTCTATTGTTATAAGGCTGTGTCCGGCGGTTTAAAGGACAAGCCAGTGTTATTGGTGCATGGCTTTAATTCTGACGGAAAGGTTTGGAGAGATCAGAAAAACGACTATGTGGAAAAACTGGCGCAGAATGGCTATGATGTTATAGTAGTGGATATGCGCGGAAATAATGTTGACACAGACGGAGACCGCATACTGGATGCGCCTGTAGTTGGCAGTTCCTGGGGTTATGGAGTAAGGGATTTAGGCGATGACGTAGGTGTGGCGCTCCAGGAAGGCGTCGGTTACTTAAACAAAAATCTTCCTGACAGAAATTATAAAAAGGCGGATGTAATTACGCACTCCACAGGAGCTCTTGCTGTAACAGCCTACACGCGCTCAATAGGCCAGGTGACTTACAGGGATAATATCGGGACAATAATAGAGCTGGCGCCGCCTAATAACGGCTCCACGTCCCTGATAGCAAATATAAAAAATATCCTCAGCATAATCCCTTCAGTTTTTACCCAGAGCATAGCCGCTTATCAATATGCCCTGGAATTGACTAATAATAAAATCTGGATCCCCGGCTCTAGAATGGAATCCGAAAACCTTAGGAAAGAGCTGTCCCCGGGCAGTATGTTTCTAAAAAGTATAGAAGGCCTCGGTCCTGACAAACGCATAGAGACATTCATAGCCATAGGCAATGAAGACTGGGTGGTGGGCGACTGGAGCCCTGTAATAGAAAAAAGGGACGACATAGGGTATGAATATTTTCTGGGCCTGGACCATTTTAATTTCTGCAATAGTGATACTGTGCTCATCGCAATACTTGATAAGCTGGAAAAAGGCGCTGACAGTATATTTTTCAACAGGTTTAAGCCATATAAAAATAAGCAGCTCGCGTTTTTATCCGGTCCTGGCATAGACCACCCTGACGACACATTTGACACAGTGGATTTCGCTAAAGGTGTGGACATCAGCCCACGCGCCCTTTTTGACCTGTACATTAGACTCGCTGGAAAGAAAAACAAACCCTATTTACTAAAATACTGGGAGGCGCTTTGCGTTTTTGAGGATGCCCAGCTGGAAATCTCCAATTCCCTGGACCCTGAATCTGTAATTGACAAGTGGCAGGAAGAGCTTGGCAGGAAAAATCAGCTCCTACAGGAATATTACGCAAAGGCCTCAAAGGAATACCTGGAATGCCCTGACATAGCAGTGCTCGCGAACGGCTATTATAATGAGGCCAGAAAATTGATCATAGAAAAAGTAAAGGAGCCGGTGAGACTTGTAGACCATGCATTTGATCCGGCTATGGTAAAAGAGCAAAAGATACTTTTTATACCTACTGGCGGGCTTTCAGGCCTTTCCAGTTCAACCATATTTAAGAATAAACTTGCTTCATATGTGAAAGAAGGCGGGATAGTCGTCTGCCTCACTCAGCAATATGGCCATGATTTCGACAGCCTTCCATGCTCTGGTTTAAGCGCGTATGGCTGGCAGGAAGATGCCTCGTGCCAGTCAAAAGCCGCTTACATTGAAAGTTTCCATCAGATCCTGAGTTCGCAGACAGAAACATTTCCTGATTTAAAGCTGGACGGGTATTTCACGTCATTCCCAAGCGGCGCAAAAGTTTTGCTGAGAAGGTCAAAAAACCAGATGCCTGCAATGCTAATGTATAATTTTGAAAAAGGCGTGGTAATAGTGAGTTCCTTGTACACAGACTGGGGATATCTGAACGGCCAGGCAAGTGTTTCTGAAATCAGTTTAATAAGGGATCTATTGAGATGGGCAAAATCAGGCAATCAAAATCTTCCAGAATACACACAGGGAAATGATTTTGAATATCCTGTGCCTGTCCCAGTCAGCGTAGAATTTGATAAAATAGAAACTATTTTGCGTTCGCCCACAGGCGAAATACTGGCAAAAACCATTTCAGACAAAGCTATTTTCAGATTATCTGTAAATATTACTACGCCTGGCATATATCCTGTGGATTATGCGCTTTACGGGCCTGACTCAAGAGTAATCCAGCCGCAGGCAGAGGGGTTTTATTTTTCTTTTGCAAGGCCTCCGCCTGGCTATAATGAACATCCTGATTTTACTTTTGATATCACAAGCGACAAAGAAAATTATATCCTAAAAGAAGAGGCAATATTTACATTCCACATAAGAAACAACACCCCAAAAGACGAGACTATCAGGTATAAGGCCAGGTTCCAGCACCAGGCAATAGAATTCAACAGTCTCATCACAGTCCCTGCCAACGGGTCAATCTCATTTGAAAAGAAAATAATAGCTCAATGCACAGACCTGTTGGCTGCCTATTTCTACTCTTCGGAAAATTCCTTTATAGGCAAATGCGAACGCGGCATAAATATAGTCCAGCCATCCGTGGATATTGCTATAGAAAGCGAAAAAACCCAATATCTGGCTGGCGACACAGTATCCCTGGATATAAATCTGGAAAACAAAACTGCTTTAGCGCTTGATGTTTTGACTGTTTTAAACGCAGTAGATTCCAGCGGAAAAGAGATTTATTACTCTGCGTCCGAGATCGGATTAAATGAATTTGGCTCCAGCTCCTGGCCAGAGAGCCTTAAAATACCTGAAGATGCCGCAAACGGTCCAGTGAAGGTTCAGGTGAGCGCGTTTTCCAATTCCAAGCTTATAGGATTTAATAGCGTTGCCCTGGAAGTCCCGGAACTTTTGATAGTGGAGACAGGAACCGGACCGGCTGGAAGTCTATCTATAAAAATGCAGGACGCATTTCAGAAATCATGCCCTATTTCGGCAAATGTAAATATTAGCGCTGTTGAAAAAGATATAGAAGGGGCTAATCTTGAAATCAGAGTTTTTCCTGACATGGATACAGGAGACTTGTTCGGCGTAGTTAAGGACGAGACGGGAGCTGTTGTTAAAGGCGCCAGGATAAACAACGTCTATTCCAATACTAGCGGGAATTACAAACTAGAAGACTTATTAAAAGGCTGGCATGAAATAAACATTAATGCAGGCGGTTTTGATGATGTCTCAAAAAATATTGAAATCCTGCCGGGCGATAACATACTGGATATAGTTTTAAAGCCCGTAAAATACGGAAATTTATCCGGCATTATTGAAAACGGCATAGGCGCAGTTGTAAAATTAACCCCTTTATCAGGCGCAGGCGCAAGGTCTTGCTCTATTTCAAGCGATAATTCTTTTAAACTTGAACGCGTGCCTGTAGGCGTTTACGCATTGGACATTTCGCCCGGCGATATATCCCGGAGTCTGGAAATAACCGAAGGCGAAAATATTTTTAACAGGGTGTTGGATCCTGGCATATACGAAGATTTCCAGGAAACAGAGCCTAATAATATTTTTACCTCAGCAAACCAGGTGAATCTGAATTCAAGACTGCGCGGGAAAATATACGCCGCAGGCGATGAAGACTGTTTTAAATTCAATATCCAGGAAAAAGGCATTTTGTATATCCAGATGTTTGAAACGCCGCAGGGCCTCAGGCCTTCTATCAAGTTATATGATACCTCTGGCAGGATGTTTTTAATGAAAGGCGGCTCAGCAGGGGAAAATATCATCCTTGAAGCTGAATTCGCGAACCCTGGCCAGTATTACCTGCTCGTAAGGGACTGGTACGGCAATGCGGCTTTAAACGACCCATACGCCTTAAATTTCTTTTTCATAAATACGCTGGATGAATACGAACCCAATAACACCATAGGGACTGCCGGGCTTATGGCCTTTAATAAGGATTATTTTGCGACCATAGCAGTGAAAGCAGACGAGGATTTTTACAGGATATCTATCCCTGACGCGGGCAAGGTCTCTATTTATTTAAAAGACTCGCCCCTGAATATCAGGCCGTATCTGCGGCTGTATAAAGAATCAGGCCAGATGATAGACATAAAAGGCGGTATAGCAGGACAGGATGTCACAATGGAATTTGACGTCCAAAATCCTGTTAACTATTATCTCAATATCCACGATAAATACAATAGCGAGAGTTCTGTCCTGCATTACAGGCTTTTCGCGTCATTTATCCCTAGTCAGCAGTACAAACCAGGGGACTATTACAGATTTTCAGAGACAAAATCAGTTGGGAATAAAAGGGAGTTTGATTTTGAGATCCCTTCTGTATCTAAAAGCGGGAAATATTGCCTGGCCGCTGTTTTAAAATCAGGCGATTCAAATGAGCTGGCCAGGGCGTTGAAGCGTTTCAGCATATCTGACAGCCCTGTAGCGAAAAATGCTGACATCAAGGTCTTTTATCTGGAGGATGATGACCTTAATTTTAACGCAGGGAGCAATGCGGCATTTAGATTTAAAGCGGTGAATCAGGGCGCCAAATCAGGCCAATGCGTTTTAGATTTCAGATTTAAGGATATATTCAGCGATTCAAAGAAAATATCTTTAGGGCCTGGCGAAAATAAAGAGATCGCGTTTAATTTTCCCATACCAGAGGATATGGAGAGCGGCTCGTACGAGGCAGAATACGCGTTTAACAGCGAGACGCGCAAAATAAATTTCAATATTTCAGGGGTTAGTATAGACGTTGACGCCACCCTCGGGGGAAACATATTTAAACTTCATATAACCGGCGATCTCTCCGATCGCCGATCGGAGGTGGTAAGACTTATTGCAGAAGCGAGATGCGGGAGTTACGAGGGAAAAAAGGATTTTATACTTAAAGATGAGAATTTATTGGAGTTTAATATTCCAGATTTTGGAAGCGAAGAAAAGATTCATTACGGCATATATTTTCAGACAGGAAAATCCCTGTATCTGAATTCTTATCTTATTGAAGGAGGGGATGCCCCTGAAAAACCCCAGATTAAGATTATAAAGGCGTGGCCTGGTAAAGCCATTTATAAAGACGGCGAGAAAATTGCGCTTAATTGGAAAATAGAATCTGACTCGGCGTATTTGCTTAACCTGAAATCAGACCTTATGAAGCCTGACGGAGACGCATCTTTAGCGATTCAGGAAACAATTGATATTGTTAAAGGGATTAATGAGTTTACTAAAGAGTTTTCAGCTTATCTGGACGAGCAGGGCATTTATCGCGTATTGTATGAATTTTCTCTTGGTAATGACCAGATAGGCCAGGGCTCCATCTTCTTTGATGTTGGAGAAAGAGAGAAACCAAAAAAGAATAACGAGCCGGTTTTATTGAGCATAAAAGATAAAGAAATCACTGCCGGTGAAATCCTGGAGTTTACCGTTGAGGGTTTTGACCTGGATAATGACGAGCTTAGCTATTCTGCATTGTCCTTACCCGCCGGCGCTGTTTTTAACCAGGTTACAAAGCTATTTTTTTGGAAACCTGGGGAAAAAGATGTCGGGGAACACACAATAATATTCCTTGTAACAGATAAATTAGCCAAATCATCCGGGAAAGCCAAAATAACAGTTTATAGCGGGATTGTTTCATTGCCTGAGGCAAATGCCCTGGCAGAACCGGTGCAGGGCATGGCTCCTCTTGAAGCGCATTTCAGCGCCGAGTCTCTGGACAGGTTCAAAAAGATCGTGAAATACGAATGGGATTTTGACGGCCAGGGTGTTTACGACTTTAGCTCTGCTGGAACAGGCGAGGCAATTTTTACTTATACAGGAGAAGGGGATTTTCCAGCTAAATTGCGCCTGGCAGATAAAAAAGGCAATGTGAATATTTACACAGTCAATATTTGCGTGGAGAAAAATCCTGAAGCGCCTGTTGCAAATCTCCAGCCAGTGTTTTTAAATAACGAATTGCCGCAAAGGGTATTTTTTAAAGGCGGCGCGTCTTCTGCGGCCGGCATTGCAAAATACGAATGGGATTTTAACGGAGATGGCGTTTTTGACGCGAGTTCCAATGAATCAGGCGAAGTGGTGGCGCTTTACACTGTGCCTGGAAAATACAACGCCGAATTCCGCGCTACAGCCGAGAACGGTCTGACAACTTCCCGCAGATCCTTAATTGACATCCCTGACCCCGGTATCTTAAAGACCGAATGCTCTATAGAGCCATGTAGCGGCAATGCGCCCTTGGAGGTAAGTTTCGACGCGGTTATTAATGTCAAAAACCCTATACAAAAATACCAGTGGGATTTTGAAGGCGACGGCATATTTGATTACACCTCTTCTAATTCAGCTAAATTTAAGTACACCTATAGCGATCCTGGAGTTTATACAGCTATTTTGCGCGTTACTGATATAACCAATGTTTCATGTGAGGCAAAAAAAGAAATAAAGCTTGGCATATTTGATTTAAGCAATGTAAAAAAAGGCAGTATCAGCGTGAATTCATCCAAAGGCCCGGCGCCTTTTACTGTGAGTTTCTCATTTTATGGAGACTGCGGCGTTATTGATGCGGAATACATGTGGGATTTTAACTGTGATGGTTCGTATGAGCTTGTGACAAAAGAGCCCAGCGTTGAATTCACATACCTTGTGCCTGGTTTTTACATGGCCAGGCTTGATATCAAAACAGAACAAAGCATTGTTATGAAATGTCAGAGGCCGATTTATGTTACTGGCGGCAAAGACAATGCCGAAAAAGAGCTTAATTCAGGAGCGAGCGTATTCAGAAGAGAGATAAATAAAATAGGGCTTTCTGACAAGACGTCCCTGGTCTTGCCGGCAGGTATATTAAATGAAGATGATGTTGTGCATATAAAGAAATTAAACTTAGACGAGATTCAGAAAGAGATAGATCTTGGCGGAAATAAGGGTGTGGGCGAATACAGGGAGTATAAATTTGAAAACGCCAATCCCTCTTTTGAAAAAGAGATGCTTATATCTATTCCTTACGCTGACGCCGATAATGACGGCATCGTGGATAGTATCAATGTGGACGAATTGAGTTTAAGCGCCTATTGGTATGATGACAAGAACGAGGAATGGAAGCTTCTTTCAGATGCGCTAATATTCCCTAAGGAAAATATAGTTACGGTGAAGACGAATCACTTTACTGTTTTTGGCATTGGAGGCGCAGAGAATAATAATGCGCCTCAGCCAGACATCCCTGCCTCGGAAAATAGTCCCAGTAACGAGCCGGGAGGAACTAGCGGAAACAGCGGAGGAGCAGGAGGGAGCTGTTTTATAGCCACCGCAGTATTCGGATCGCCTCTCGCTAAAGAGGTCATTGTATTAAAAGAATTCAGGGACAGGTATTTATTGACCTCCTTTATTGGCAAACGCATTGTAGAATTCTACTATAAATCCAGCCCTCCAATAGCTGACTTTATCAGAAATAAGCCCTTTCTTAAATTCCCGATTCGATTATTAATTAAATCCATTGCCCTTCCCCTCTCTTTTGTAATATAATACTTCCAACAACTTGACACTTCAAACATTGTTACAAGTGTAAAGTTGTTTGGGGATTGAAAATGACGAATAAGCGGGCGCATGTATTTTATTCAGGGAATGTGCAGGGGGTGGGGTTCAGGTATACTGCCGAGGATATTGCGGAAAGCCTGGGCTTAAAGGGCTGGGTAAAAAACCTTAGCGACGGCAGGGTGGAAGTAGTCGCTGAAGGGGATGAAAAGGATTTAAAAGAGTTTCTGGATAAGATATCTAACGGCCAGATGGCTAGGTATATTAAAGATACGGAAGTGTCCTGGGAAAAAGCTACGAAGGAATTTGATAGTTTTGAGGTAGCGTTTTGAATATGAAGAAAGACATAAAGAAGAAAATCGAGGAATTAAGGAAAGAGATAGGGCGCCACAATAAAAAATATTATGTGGATAATAAGCCGGAGATCTCTGACCAGGGATACGACGCTCTTTTGGCAGAGCTTAAGAAGCTGGAGGACGCGCACCCGGAATTTATCACGCCTGATTCGCCTACGCAGAAGGTGGGCGGGGAGGCGCTGAAGGAATTTAAGACAGTAAAGCACATGGTCCCCATGCTAAGCATGGACAATACGTATTCTTCAGATGAGATAATGGAATTTGACGAGCGGGTCAGGAAGAATTTAGAGGTGGAAAAGCTGGATTATGTGGTGGAATTAAAAATAGACGGGGTCAGTATATCGCTTCTCTACGAGGATGGGAAGTTTATAAGGGGCGCTACGCGGGGAGACGGGGTTAAAGGCGATGATGTGACATTGAATCTAAAGACAATAAAGAGTTTGTCTTTGAAATTAACCGGAAAGGCGCCTGAAGTGTTTGAGGCAAGAGGAGAGGTGTATTTACCCAGTAAGGTATTTCTGGAAATAAACAGGGAAAAGGAAGAGCTCGGAGAAGAGCTTTTCGCGAATCCAAGAAACGCGGCGGCCGGGTCACTCAAACTCCTGGATTCCAGCCTCGTGGCAAAAAGGCGCCTGGATATGTGGATATACGGCATGGGTTTTATAAAGGGGGCGGAATTTAAGGCCCAGTCAGAGGCGCTGGATTTTTTAAGAAGAAGCGGTTTTATGGTAAACCCGAATATTAAAAGATGCGGGTCAATAAAAGAGGTTATTGAATACTGTAACGAATGGCAGGAGAAAAGGCATGGCCTGGATTATGATATAGACGGCATGGTGATCAAGGTGGATTCTTTTTTATATCAGAGGGCTCTTGGCCAGACATCCAAAAGCCCGCGATGGATGATAGCGTATAAATTCCCGGCTGAAAGAAAAGAGACTGTGTTGGAAGATATAATAGTGCAGGTGGGAAGGACAGGAGCGCTTACGCCTGTAGCGGTTTTAAAGCCGATAGAGCTCGCGGGAAGCACTGTGAGCAGGGCTTCGCTTCATAATCAGGACGAGATAGCGCGTAAAGACGTGAGGATAGGCGACCATGTTTTAGTGGAAAAGGCAGGCGAGATAATACCCCAGGTAGTCGAGGTAGCGAAAAAAAAGCGGAAAGGCGATGAAAAAGAATTCCTGATGCCGAAAATTTGCCCTGTGTGCGGAAGCGCTGTGAGGAAACTGGAGAACGAGGTGGCGCTCAGGTGCGAAAATACGAGCTGTCCTGCCCAGCTAAAAGAAAGGATCAGGCATTTCGCGTCAAAAGAGGCAATGGATATAGAGGGAATGGGTGAGGCAATAGTGGCGCAGTTAGTGGATAAGAAAATGGTAAGGGATTACGGCGACATATACAGCCTGGAGCGCGAGGATGTGGCGGATATGGAAAGGATGGCTGAAAAGTCAGCGGCTAATCTCATCAGCGCCATAGAAAAAAGCAAGGCTAATTCATTGAACAGGCTGGTGTACGGCCTGGGCATAAGGCATGTGGGAGTGAGGGGCGCGTGGATACTGGCGTCCAGGTTCAGGTCTCTTGAAAAACTCTCAAGCGCGGATATTGAGGAACTGGAAGGTATAAATGAGATAGGTTCTATCGTGGCTGAGAGTATATATGGTTTTTTCAGGACGCAGGAAAATAAAAAGGTCATTGAGAAATTGAAAAATAGCGGGGTGAACACAAAGGAAAAGGACATGGGCCGCGTTTCAAGCCATGTACAGGGGAAAAACTTTGTAGTGACAGGGTCTCTGGAGGGTTTTTCAAGGCACGAGATAGAAGACCTTATAAGACGCCTGGGCGGAAACGCATCTTCAGGAGTGAGTAAAAATACTGATTACGTGGTGGCAGGCAAAGACCCCGGCTCAAAATACGAGAAGGCGAAAAAACTGGGAGCAAGGATCATAAACGAAGACGAGTTTAAAAAGCTAATAAGCTAAACAACTTGACACTTATAACAATGTCACAAGTGTCAAGTTGTTTGAGGGGAGAGTGGAGAGTATGGTCAGTAAATTTAGATGGATAATGGTAATTATATTGTGTATTTCCATTTCGGGGTGCGCGGGGGTGCAGAGGAAGTTCGCGCGGAAGAAAAAAGAAGAGCCAAATACGCCTGCCATTGTTACTACGTATGATTATGCTATAACGGAGAGGGTGGACGAGCTTTATAAAAAGCGGTTTTTGTTCTGGAAGTCCTGGCAGGGCGAACTGATAGACAGGATAGGGGACGGTTACAAGAAAAGGACAGAGTGCTATGAAGGGCTGATGCAGAATCTTCTGGAGATGCAGAAATACCTCAGTGATGAAAAATACAAGGAGCTGGAGGTTTTTATAACAAAGATAAAATCAGTAGACCCTGATGTTAAAAAGATCGGTCTCAGGGGCAGCGAACAATACAGGATCGCCCAGCTGCTGGAAAAGACAAAACGGCTCATAGATAAAAGATTCTCGTATTCAAAGGTAAAGGATTCCCTGGAATTAAGGAAATAACAGTGCTTATTGAAACTATAGTCGCAGGCCCACTGGAGACAAACTGTTATCTGGCAGGCGACGAAGACACCAAAGAAATCTTCATAATAGACCCGGGCGGAGACTTTCAGAAGATAAAAGCCGTTATAGATAAGTCCTGCCTGAAGCCAAAGGCAGTTATCAATACGCACGGCCACGGGGACCACATAGGCGCCAATAAGGAATTCGGGATCCCTGTGTGGATACATTCTCTGGACGCTGATTTTCTGACGGACCCTTCCAAAAACCTTTCAGGCGCGTTCGGGTTTTTACTCAAGACGAGGCCGGCGTCGAAAATATTGAAGCACGGGGATATCCTGAATATAGGCAGGTATACGCTCGAGGTGATCCACACCCCGGGGCATACGCCTGGTTCTATCTGTCTCAAGGGAGACAAAGTGATCTTTACAGGCGATACGCTTTTTTGCGAAGGTTTCGGAAGGACTGATTTCGCGTACGGTTCAGAGGAAGATATAATGCTTTCCATTAAAGAGAAATTATTCACGCTGGACGACAGTTTCATTATATATCCCGGGCACGGGCCTGAATCCACTATCGGCAATGAAAAAAAGAATAACCCGTATATCATATGAATGAACTTATCGAACAATTTTTAAGCTATATATCTGTGGAAAGGGGAATGGCGAACAATACGATCAGTTCCTACAAAAGGGATCTCGCGAAGTTCGCTGATTTTCTGAAATCAAAGAAAATAGATTCCATAGACAAGGCATCGAGACAGGTAATAAATTCATTTATGATGGCGGAAAAAGAAAGGGGCATGGGGTCTAATTCTATTTCAAGGGAACTCGCGTGCATAAAAAGTTTTTTTAAGTTTCTTTTAAAGGAAAATATAATAAAAGAGGACGCCGCCAATATCATAGAGTCGCCGAAACTCTGGAAAAAACTTCCTTACACGCTCAGTATTCAGGAAGTGGAGACACTTTTGAACGCGCCGAACGCGAGGGACCCGATGGAGATAAGGGACAAGGCATGCCTGGAGCTTATGTACGCCACAGGCATGAGGGTTTCAGAGGTGGTGAACCTCAAGATAGATGATGTGAATATGGGCGTGGGGTTCGCGAAATGTTTAGGCAAAGGCTCTAAGGAGAGAATAGTGCCTTTTGGCAAAAAGGCAAAAGAAAGCATAGAAAGATACCTGGAAAAATCAAGGCCGGGACTTTTAAAAAAGCGCGTATCGAATTTTTTATTTCTTAGAAGAGGCGGAAAGTCAATGTCCCGCCAGACATTCTGGAAGATCATTAAAAGATACGTGAAGATAGCCAGGATAAAGAAAAAGGTCACGCCGCACAGCCTGAGGCATTCCTTCGCGACGCATATACTGGAAAGAGGCGCTGACTTAAGAATAGTGCAGGAGATGCTGGGGCACGCGGATATTTCCACGACGCAGATTTATACGCATGTGAGTAAAGACAGGCTGAAATCGATTCATCAGAAGTTTCACCCAAGGCCGTAATAACCTGTCCAACTTCGCAAGTTGCCCAAATGGGCAACTTGCGAAGTTGGACAGGGGGAGGGACAGGGGGGTGATTATTATGCGGGATGATATTGTAAAATCTATCAGGAATTATCTGGAGATGGAGAGGGAAAGCGGCGTATCTGAATATCTTTTTTCATCCAAACCAAAAGATGTAAGACTGTCCCTGGCGCAAAGTGCCGCAGCCATGTGCCAGAAATGCCCTTTAGGAAGGATGAGGAAAAACAGCGTATTCGGGGCAGGCAATATAAACGCGAAACTCATGTTTGTGGGAGAGGCGCCCGGCCATGATGAAGATCTGCAGGGCCTGCCTTTTGTGGGAGAGGCAGGACAGCTTCTCACAAAGATAATAGAGGCAATGGGAATTAAAAGAGAAGATGTGTATATCTGTAATATACTTAAATGCCGGCCTCCGCAGAATAGAAATCCCCTGCCTGATGAGATCTCCATGTGCATAGATTATCTTTACACCCAGATAGAAATGATAAGGCCTAAGGTGATATGCGGGCTCGGGAAATTCGCGAGCCAAACGCTTCTTAAGACAGAAACGCCTATAAGCAGATTACGCGGCGGGTGGCATGAATATAGAGGAATAAAATTCATGCCCACGTATCATCCCGCGTATCTTCTTAGAAATCCCGGAGACAAAAAGTTAGTATGGGAAGATATGAAAAAAATTATGAAGGAATTATAACCGCTTCAACCTCGCAGGTTGCGGCAAGCCGCAACCTGCGAGGTTTATCATTGTATGAAATTCGCGGACATAGTGATCAACCGGCCCATTGAAGGGCCTTTTACATATTCCATTCCTGAATCCCTCGAGGGAACTATTAAGACAGGGAGCGTGGTAGAGGTGTCTTTCGGAAATAAGATGGTCACCGGTTACGTGGTAGGGCTTTCCGATAAATGTGATATAGAAAGGATAAAGCCGATATCCGGTATCATTGATAAGAATCTGAATTTAGAGCCTGAAATGCTGGAGCTTACAAAGTGGATATCAAAATATTATTATTCTTCCTGGGGCGAGGCGATCTCGGCTGCCATACCAGGTGTGCTTAAAAAAAGCAGTAAAACACGAAAGAGCGCCAGAGAAGAAAAAGAAATTGAATTTATAGACGGTTCCAGCGAGCGCCTTACGCTTAATCCTGACCAAAAGGACGCGCTCGATTCCATAACGCGTTCAATGGATGAGAAGATCCACAGGGTTTTTCTTCTGCATGGGGTAACAGGAAGCGGAAAAACAGAGGTGTATCTACAGGCAATAGCTCATGTCCTGGAGCTGGGGCTTTCGAGCATAATACTGGTTCCCGAGATCTCGCTCACCCCTCAGACTGTGGCGCGTTTTAAGGCGAGGTTCAAGGAAAAGATCGCAGTGCTTCATTCAAGGCTTCTGGGTTCCAGGCGTATTTCAGAATGGAACAGGATCAGTTCAGGCGAGGCGCAGATCATTATAGGCGCGCGTTCAGCTGTATTTGCCCCGGTTAAAAAACTGGGACTCATAGTGGTAGATGAGGAATATGAGACGTCCTATAAACAGGAGGATGTGCCCAGGTATAACGCGAGGGACGTGGCTATAAAAAGGGCGGAGATATCAAAGGCAGTGGTAATACTCGGGAGCGCTACCCCGTCACTGGAATCATTTTACGCGGCAAAGAACGGAAAATATACCCTCGTGGAATTATCTGAAAGGATAGATTCGAGGCTTTTACCTACGGTGGATATCGTGGACATGCGCGAGGAAATGACCCGAGCCAAAAAAGTCCCGATATTTTCGCAGAAGCTCAGGGAATGGATAGAAAAGGATATAAGAGAGAAAAAGCAGGTGATACTTTTTTTAAACAGGAGGGGTTTCTCGACATTTGTAAACTGCAGGAAGTGCGGATATGTGATTAAATGCAAACGATGCAGTGTGAGCCTCACGTATCACTTTGATAAAAAGAAACTGGTTTGCCATCACTGCAATTTTAATATGGAGCCGCCCCAGATCTGCCCTGAGTGCAACGCGGCGTATCTGAAATACTGGGGCCTGGGCACGGAAAAGGTGGAAAGCGAACTCTACAGGCTTTTTCCGGGCGCGGTTATCGCGCGCATGGATACGGACGCTACGCAAAAACGGGGCACGCACGACAGGGTGCTTTCTAAATTCAAGGACGGGAATATCGACATTCTTATCGGCACCCAGATGATAGCCAAGGGGCTGGATTTTCCAAAGGTGACGCTGGTGGGAGTGATATCAGCTGACACAGCGCTGAACCTGCCTGATTACAGATCAGCTGAGAGGACGTTTAATCTATTGACCCAGGTGGCCGGCAGGGCAGGAAGGAGCGACCTGGGCGGAAGGGTTATAATACAGAGCTACACGCCCCAGCATTATTCCATACAGGCGGCAAAGACCCACGATTACAACACGTTTTACGACAAGGAAATAAATTTGCGCAAAGAATTGAATCTGCCGCCGTTCTGCCACATGGTCAGCCTGACCTTAAGGGGCAGGAAAGAGGAAAGGGTTTTCAATGCGAGCGATAATTTAAGGGCGGCTATTGAAAAGGAGGATAAGTCTAAAAATATAGAGATCCTCGGGCCTGCGCCGTCTCCTATCTCAAAGATGAAAGGCATGTACAGATGGAATATATTCCTGAGGTCTGAGTCAGCGGAAAACATCACGCCTATTTTAAAGAAAGTGCTGGATAAAAACAAGAGCTCAGGGATTATAGTGACAGTGGATGTGGACCCTAACTAAAATAATATTCTTCGAGCGATCACGGGAGCTTGATATGGTAGCCCAGTCGAGAAGTTCTCGACTGGGCGTACATGTATAGACGAGATGTCCGCTCGAACAGTATTATTTTTTTAGACCTATTTTATTAACTTCCGAATTCGCGCTTCATAGTGCCGAGCGCGTCAAGGTTTTTGAGGGATTTCATGACGTCGGTGTCGTTGGGATCTATCTTTAATGCGGATTCGTAAACTGCCTTGGCGTTAGGGTAGTCTTCTTTCTTCACATATAGCTCTCCCAGCTTCTTAAACACATCTATATCTTTGGGGTTTGCCAGGCGCGCTTCTTCCAGGTTATTTATCGCGTGGCTCGTCATGCCTTTTTTGTAAAATATATCCGCGATCTTTTTAAGGGTTTCAGAATCGCGCGGGTTAGAGGCTATTATCTTCTCAAGCGCCTCAAGGCCGGCCGGGATATCGCCTTTTTTCAAAAGGCCGCCTGCCTGCATGGCGAGAAACAGTTTATTTATGGAGCTCGTAATGGAGGCTTTCGAACCCTCCGCATTTTTCTGCAGAGAAAGGTGCAGATAATGCCTGGCCTCCAGGTGGTCGTATTGGACTGAAAGTATCTGGGAAAAGATATCTACGGCGTAGTCGTAATTTTGTTTTTCAAACGCTAGAAAACCTTTATTATAGAATTCTTTTAATTCCTGCTCGTTCATATAGGATAAGTTTACAGTAATCTTATGTGATTGTCAAGACAGAAGAGGTGTGTTAAAATAAATCAGTTATGGCAAAGTTAGAGATAAAGATATATCCGGACCCGGTCCTGCGGAAAAAAGCCGCTAATGTGGAAAAGGCGGGAAGCGGGGAACGCAAGCTCGCTTACGACATGATAGAGACAATGCGTTCTGCCAATGGAGTAGGCCTGGCAGCTCCTCAGGTAGGTATCAGTAAGCGCATTATAGTGGTTGAAGACGCTGAGGGTGACGAAAAAATCTCCCTGACGCTGATAAACCCTAAGATAACGCAGAAAAAAGGAAGGGTTAAGTTCTGCGAAGGGTGTCTCAGCCTGCCAGGGATTTCAAATGATGTTATAAGGCCTGAGTTTATTACAGTAGAGGCGCTTAACCTGGACGGCGAACCGATAAAGATAAACGCGGACGGGCTTCTGGCCAGGATAATACAGCACGAGACAGACCATCTGGACGGGATAATGTTTATTGATAAACTAAGCTTTCTGAAGCGCAAAAAAATTATGAAACAGCTCAGCGCGAAAGTCTGCGTCGAGTTCTAAACAACTTTACACTTGTAACAATGTTAGTAGTGTCAAGTTGTTTGGGAGGGGTGGATGTATATTTTGAAAGTGGAGTTAGAGGATAACGGGAAAAGGGTGGATAATGTGAGCCTGAAGCATCTGGTAGGAGTGAGGCCGGAACTGGAGATCTCCAGGACCATTGTCCAGGATATGATAGACAAGGGCGAGATACTGCTAAACGGTAAAATCGTAAAAGTGAGCCATAAGGTAAGCGCCGGAGATAAAATAGAGATAGACCTGGAAAAGCTGGAAAACGAAACCCTCTCCGAACACGATAAAAAAATCCCAAGGGCTGAAAAATTACCGCTGGATATTATTTATGAGGACAATGATATACTGGTAATAAATAAGCCAGCGGGAATGGTGGTGCATCCTGCGTGCGGGAATTATTCAGGGACCCTCGTAAACGCGCTTTTAAACTATAAAGGCTTTCTGACAGAATTCAATGAGCCGTGTGAGACAAAAGACGAGAGGAAGACAATGCGCCCCGGCATAGTCCACAGACTGGATAAGGACACATCAGGCGTGATGCTGGTGGCAAAGACAGGCATTGCTTTAAGAAGGCTTTCCAGCCAAATAAAAAATAGGACCATCACAAAAAAATACATAGCCATAGTAAAAGGAATTATTAATTTAGATGAGGGCATAATAGACCTGCCGGTAAATCACGATAAGAAGAACAGGATCAAGATGGTTATTGACAGGGAAGAGGGGAGGGTTGCGGTTACCCATTACAAGATTTTATCCAGGAACAAGGAAAAGAATTTTACAGCCCTGGAAGTGACCCCTAAGACAGGCCGCACCCATCAGATACGCGTACATTTCGCGCACATAGGCCATCCGATATTAGGGGATCTGCTTTACAATGGCCCTCTGGTTCAGGGCTTATCCCGCCAGGCGCTTCACGCGAAATCAATAAGCTTTAGCCACCCCACAAAAAATACCATTGTCGAATTTTCCGCGAAAATCCCGTCTGACATCCAGCAATTTCTCGCCTAAAACCCAAACAACTTGACACTACTAACATTGTTACAAGTGTAAAGTTGTTACTATTTTTCTCTTTTTTCCCTTGTAAAGTTGTTGGGGGGGGGTTACTCGGACTTACTTAGAGCATAATGGAGCAAAATGGAGTGCCTGGCCAGGGGTATGCTAATAGTGTGGATAATTTTTCTTGACACAAGATATTGAAATGTATTATACTTATAGTGGTTTAGGAAAAAATATCCACAATATATTGACAGGCGTTTTTAGAAGTGATATACTTGGAACTAGTTAAAATCGTATAAAAAAGTATTTTTTCACTCGAAAGGCTCAGTATCTTGACTATATGTCATATATGTGATATACTTTTGAGTAGAAGGAAAAGTAGCAGCAAAAAAAATCCCATTGTAAAGGGTAAACCATTCGAAAGAATGGGGCACAAAGCTTCAGAGCCTAACAGTCCGGAGGGACTTATGGTCGTCAGCTGCCAAATGGATAATACAATTAGACTCATTTTGAGCCCATTCTTCGATGGAAGAAATGGGCTTTTTTTATTGCAAAGCTTGTGCCCTTTTAGGGCACAAGTGAGCCCGAGGAGGAAACATGATTGAGAAACTGGTAAACTCAAAGACCAGGTTAAAAATCCTCCAGCATTTTCTCTCTCATATAGATGATAGATATTATCTACGCGAGTTAGAAAGGATGTTAGAAGAGTCGCTTAGCCCATTAAGAAGGCAGTTATTGAAACTCGAGGCAATGGGCATACTCACAGTGGAAGAAGAGGCGAATGTAAAGTATTACAAGCTCAATAAGGATTTTGAAGGCCTGGAGGAACTGAAAACGATGGTGCTTGGGCAAGAGGTTCTCGACTCTGCTACCGTAATGAGCTCTCGGGATCGCTCGAACGGTATTATTCTTCGAGCGAGCGGCGAAGCCGCGAGTCGAGAAGAAAAGGAATCGAGCGCTCCAAAAGATGAGTTTAAAGAGAGGCTGGACAATATCATACTTGAAGCCGCGAGCGCTCCCAAAGCTGAAAAACGGATAGCGCCTCAGATGGCGAGCTTGGCGGTTTCAGTAGCTTCGTTAATCATCGTGTTGACAGCCGCGCTTCTGGTTTATTCAAACGCGAAAAATATAAAGCAGATGGCAAGCCTGATAACGAAGGAAGAGGTTCTCGACTCCGCTACCGTGACTGGCTCTCGTGACCGCTCGAACACTAATATTCTTCGAGCGAGCGGCGAAGCCGCGAGTCGAGAAGAAGCAAGTTACCGCTCGAGCAGTAACGGAGAGATGACAAGCAAAAAATGGAAGCTATTTCCTGGTAATATACCTGTTCTTTCCGGTGGAGAGACAGAAGGAGAAAAAAAATCCAAAGAACTTTAACTGGGACTTTGGTGCCAGGCACCGTGCCTGGCACGGTGCCTGGCACCAAATGTCCTCCTAAAGGGAGGGATTAAAATGATTACCATGAAAACAAAAAGAGCGGTAAGCGGAATGATATTCTGGCCAATGGTGACGCTGATCTTTATGCTGGCATTTATTGCAGTGGCGCCGCCTGGGGCGCAAGCCGCAATACCCAGGTACATAAATTACCAGGGCAAGCTGACTGACGCTGACGATAATCCTGTGGAAGGCGATGTGAGCATCACAGTCAGGATATACGGCGTAGAAACAGGAGGCACTGCCCTATGGACAGAGACCCAGACCGCTACTGTTACCCAGGGTGTGTTCAGCATATTATTAGGCAATAGCGAGGCGCTGGATGATCTGGATTTCGATGACCCATACTGGTATTCAGTGGAAGTGGAATCAGACGGCGAAATGACGCCCAGGCAGCGCCTCACATCAGTGGCGTATGCCATAAACGCGGATAAGATAGACGGGTATGACGCGTCTGATTTCCTGGCAGCTGCCCCAAGCGGCGCATTGTCGCTTACAGGAGGCGCGAACCAGAATGTGGAAATCAATACCACAGGCACAGGCGACGTGGTGATAACCATTGATTCCACTTCAGGGGATTTTAAGATCACTGACGGCACCACAAACTATGTGCTGGTGGATAACGCGACAGGCAATGTGACCATGGCCAAAGACCTGACAGTGTCAGGCACTATATATGGCACTATCGCTTCCACAGGCGGAAGCAGTACTTTTACAAGCCTCACTGTTACAGGCGCTTCAGACTTGAGGGGCAATGTCTATAATTCCACAGGCGCTCTCACAATACCAGATGCCATCACCCAGACCGGAGCCAGTAACCAGGTTACCTTTGCGGGCAACGTGGATGCCGGAAACGGCCTGGATGTAACAGGCGCGCTTACAGTAAGCGGGGCTGTGACTCTGTCTAGCGGGCTTGATATGAATTCGAATATTGACCTGGATTACTCAGGCACATCAGCAGCCCTGAATGTGACCCAGGCATCCACAGGCCCTACTGCGCAATTCGCGGGAGGAAGGGTCATAGTGGGCGCAAATGAGACTACGAACACATACGCGCTTTCAACAGGCGAATTATACGTGCTGGGAGACCTGGAGGTAGACGGCACGATCTACGGGGATATATCTTCAGAAGGCGCTACCACACTTGCCAGCCTCACGGTATCAGGCGCGACTGACCTGAAAGGCAATGTCTCTAATTCAACAGGGGTATTCGCTCTCGCGGATAACGCGGCTATGGCCCCGTCTACCCTGACATCAGCAGGCACAGATGATTACAGCTTTAGCATTGCGCAAACCCTGAATGATACAACCGCATCAGGCGCCACAGAGGTTTACCGCGGCATAAAATTAAATCTCACTGAAACAGACAAGACAGGATGGGATAGTGTATATCTCATGGATCTTCAGACAGGCGGGACGAGTAAATTCAATGTGGATGATTCAGGCAATGCCGTATTTATCGGCACTGTAACAGGCGCTACGCCCACAGCTGACACGCACTTAGTGACAAAGGCCTACGCAGATTCAATAACCCCCGCGACAGCAGGCGGCTGGACTGACATCGGCGCAGGCGTGTATCTTTTAACAGCAGGCGATAATGTCGGCATAGGCACTGACGCTACAGACACGTATAAACTTAACGTGGAAGGCAGTCTTAACGCGGCCAGCCTGTACATAGGCGGGAGCCAGGTAACATCCAGCGTGGCTGAGCTGAATAAACTGGACGGCTACACAGGCACAATGGCTAATTTAAACACCCTGACAAACGCATCCAACGCAGACGTTCTTCACAGTCACGCCGCTTCTTCCCTGACAGGTAATATAGTATCTTCAATAGATGGGATCACAAACGACGGCGGCGACATAGATTTTGTGGAAGGCGCCAATATGACCATCACGCCTAACGACGTCGCGAATACAATTACATTCGCGTCCAGCGCGTCAGGCGATGAAACAGCTACCACAAATCTTACGTTTACGATCAATTCAGACAATGTAGCTGCCGGCGCAGCTAATGGCACAGGGATAATTCTTGACGGCGGCACAGGCACTGACGCGAGCATAAAATTCAATTCAGCCACAAACAATATTGACATAGCCGGCGTCACAGGCGGCCTGAGTATACCAAACGCCGCAAATTATAAAATCAACGGCACGCAGATCGCTTCTACGAATCTTTCTGACGCGGCGTCGATAGGCATGCTTAACGAGGCAGAGACAATAGCCGCAAACTGGGTGAATACTGCAAATCCATGGGCGGACAACGAAGTGGCAGACACTATCACCGCGTCGAATTATCTGCCTCTCGCAGGCGGTACTATGTCAGGCGATATAACGCTGGGCACAGCAGGCACTAATATAGTGACCACAGGCATAGACCTGGATCTTTCTCCAGCCTCCGGCTACGGCGTAACTTCTACAGTAACCCGCTCAGCAGCAGAAGGCGATGAAGCGGCGTATGATCTATCAGCCACGGTTAATAAACTCACATCAGGAAATTACACAGGCATAAAACTTAATGTTACAGAGACCTCTGCCCCGGGCGCGGCTGACAAACTGCTGGACCTGCAGGTAGGAGACGCCTCTAAATTCACAGTGGATAACGGAGGGCTTATCACCACCGCCTCAGTCAATTCTGCTTCAGTGGTAAATGATTCCATTACCGCGGATGACCTGAATGTGAATGTCGTGTCCAGCGTGGACGGCGTTACAAATGATGGAGGCGACATAAACTTAGTGGCAGGCGACAATATTACGATCACTCCTAACGACGGGGCAAACACTATAACCATAGCCGCTACTGACACTGACACTGTGCTTAGCCAGGAACAGGTAGAGGACTACGCAGGAGCAATGGCAGCTGCTGGGTCAAATACAAATCTCACTGTAACTTACCAGGATAATGGAGCGGCCGCAGGCGCTCTTGATCTTACTGTAACAGGCGTGCCGGTCCTGGCGCCGGCTTCTACTCAAACTATCACAGCGGCTGACACAGGCGCCACGCCTCTTATTTTAAAAGGCATGGCAGGCCAGACCGCGAACCTTATGGATGTCCAGGATTCAGCGGCGCTTAGCCACCTGAAAGTGGAAGCAGACGGAGATATGCAGATCGATACGAGCGGCGCAGACGCGCTCGCGTCCATCACGCAGTCAAACGCTACCGCATCGCTCGCCATAGCCACGAATACCGCAAGATTAGGCGGAGGCGCTGCATCTGATTCAGACGGCGTCCTGAAACTCGGTATTAACGAAGGCAATTATCAATATTTGTGGTACGACACAGACGCAGGCACAGACGGCCTGGGCGCGTTTATATTCTCAGACCAGGCAGTCATACCCACAGCGTCTCCGGCGTATTTAAACTTTGGAGTGGATAGAGATGTCAATACAGGAAGGTATAACCAGTATTACGCGATTAAATTAGATCCTGATGTAATGAACAATGCCAGCTACTCTAAGCAAAAATTCAGCGTGGTCAGTATCCCTAACCCGGGCGCGAACTGGCAGGCATCAGAGAAACCTCTTTTTGATATATCGTCAGACGGTTCGTTTAATATCTATGACCCGAGCATGGGCGACGCAGTATTCCAGATAGAGGCAGGAGGCAAGCTCGCCCAAGGCTCCAGGAATTTAATCAAGAATGGTTCTTTTGAGGCGTTTTCAGGGTTTGAGACGTTTTCAGGGTATGACCCGAGTTATAGCCAGAGCGGAGTATATAACAATACCACTACCGGATACAGAGGCGGCTGGAGTAACTTCGCTCCTGATGAGTGGACCTGGGTGGAGGGGAAAATTGTTCAGCATTCACCAGCGCTTTTTACAGCAAGCGCTACAGGCACATTTAACACAGATTTTTATGACGGCAAAAGCGCTCTTGCGATAAACGAGTGGTCCGACAAAAGAAGCTTAAATTACAGCCTTGAGATGCCTTACGGTGCCCAGGATGCTGGAATAAAACAGACCTTAGCAGGCCTTAAACCAGATACATGGTATAGCATAGGCGCCGCATTGATGGTTACGAATGGCACTACGACAAAGGCAATACTTGATATTACAGGCGAGTATAAGCCTACCACTGCTCTCGCGGCCCAGATAAACAGCGGAGATACTTTAAACGGAAGCGCAACCTCCGCAATCACCGTAAGCAGTAACGGAACTACGAATTTCCCTCAAGGAGGGACGCTAAAAATAGACAATGAACTGTTTGATTATACGGGAAAGAGTTCGAATTCATTTACAGGCGTTACAAGGGCTGTAAATTCAACAACCGCAGCCACTCATACCGTAGGCGCCACAGTAAAAAATTTATTTAAACCTCTTGTAAGCGCAAACACATCATTTGAATACAAAAAGGGGTCTTTTAAAACAGATTCGACCGGCTCTGACATAGTAGTGTATTTACTTTGCCAGCAGACAAGCGGCGCGGATAATGTGACCTTCGCAAGGTTTGACGCGGTGCAGTTGATAGAAGGCAAGGTTTTGCCGAAATACGGGCCAACCTCAATCATAGACACAGGAGACCAGTCAATATACGGCACATTGAAATTAGGCCGCTCTGCTGACGGCAGAGGAGGTATCCTGGCGGTTGACCAGTTCGTCAGGACAAGGGGTATAGATTTCTTTAGCGAAGATCCCGGCCTGAGCGGCACAGAAGGCGGAAGCGGCATAGTGGGCGCGCCCTATAGTATTACAAACGCAAACGGCTCTCCTGGCACGGTCGCTATGACTACATCGGGATATTATATACAGCCCGCAACAAGAAAATATCAGGTGGAGATACCGGGCACATATGGTTATCCATCCTCTTATATTCATTACAGATATCAGGACCAGATAGGTTCCGGCACTACAGAAACATGGGGATTGTGGAGCTCATGGACCGGAAGCGTAAGTATCTCCACAAGCGAAACCCTTTTAATTGACGGCATAAAAATAAAATTCAGCAGCGCCACTCCATGGAACGGCACTGCAGGATACAGAGGGGGAGACACGTGGGAATTTAAGGCGTATGGCATGTCTTCGACCCAGTCGACATACAGCAGTTACAGCAAAGACGCCGCTTATCGTCCCAGCGAAAGCCGAATATACAAGGACATTACAACAGGAGAGCTGACATTCGAAGACTCAAAGTCAGGCAAGGTCAAACTCTCTGAAATTATAAGCCAGAAGTCCACGGGCACTATTTCTCCGCCTGTCAGGGATCCCGCGAATGTGGGCACGTTAGTCATTATAGTGGACGGAGAGTTGAGCGGAAGCGTAATTTCTACAGGCCAGACATTTGAAATAATGTTAGGATATGACGCCGGAGGGACTCCCACCACATTTGGCTGGCATGTAAGGCATGATTTTACGAGCGGCACTTCCAGTAACAATTATTATGGTAATTGGGGCGTGGCTATAACAAGAGATGTTGATATACCCCTTGTGACTGACAGCTATTCGTATTCTCCAGGCGCCGATACAGGCATCACGGTCAAGTTTCCAACAGGTTCATTGTATAATTACGAGCGCTGGACATTCTACGCGTCTCCTGGAAGCGCGGCAAATGTAGCGACGCATCATCACGCTAATGACACTGACGGAGGCTCTTTTGGATCAGGCGCTACCACATCCCAGAATTTTATAATAGCGTCCGCATTAAGCGCCGCTAATAATAATATGAAACTCATTTTCGGGAGCGAAGCCTCTCCTAATGATAAATATATAAAATGGAACAGCGCCCTCAGCCAATTTGATATTTCCAACAATGTGAATGTCTCAGGCACATTGACTGCCACTAATCTCAGCGGCCCGACTTCTACCAGCGGCACGTCCAATAACACATTCAGCGTGGATACAGACATAACCCCAACTGAAACGGAACCGGCCAGCGGCGCGGGCTTTGTGATCGCAGGCGGGAATACCGGAAATCTGAGCCTCGTGTATGACGCCGCAAATAACTATCTTAATATAGTCGGCCAGAGCGGAGCGACAAATACATTCACAGGCGTCAACATCCCGAGCGGAACAAAATATAAAATAAACGGAGCGAATCTGACAGCCACTGACGTGGGCGCGGCGAATTCCTCGCATAGCCACTCGGCAGGAGATTTACCTACAGCAGGCGCAGGCACAGCAGGCATTATCCCTTACACAGGCCTTACAGATGCCATGGTGTCAGGCGCGGCCGGTATCCAGACCTCAAAATTAGCTGATTCCACCGGTATCACAGATGCCATAAGCAAAAAACACACCCAGGGCACAGACACTGCTTTAGGGACAATGGCGGCATACATCAATATGGGCGGCTATAAAGTTACTAACCTTGGCGCGCCCACCACAGGGACAGACGCGGTTACAAAAACTTACGTGGATAATGCCATAGCAGGCCTTCACTGGAAAGACCCTGTGAAGGCGATACAGGCAGACCCGCCGGCAAGCCCTGCTTCAGGAGACCGCTATGTTATCACTACAGGTACCGGCGCGTGGAGCGGACAAAATAACAAGATCGCTGTTTACAATGGCTCAACCTGGGATTTTACAACGCCTTTACAGAGCTACGCTGTGTTTAATAAGACAGATAATGCCGGCTACGTGTATAACGGCACAAGCTGGGTGGCATTTTCAGGCGCCACTGCATACACGTGGAGCACAGGCCTTACCAATAACGGCACTATTATCAGCGTGGACAATACCGTGGTCGCTACTTTAACCGGCGCTCAAACACTGACAAATAAAACAATAAGCGGAGCGAATAACACGCTTCAAAATATATCTGACAGTTCGTTAAATCAGCTCACCACAGCCAATAAAGTGGCTGGCACAGCGGTCCAGCTGAATCCCACAGGCGCGATCACAAACGCCACTGGTTTAAAAGTAAATCTTCCTGCCACTAACCCGGGCCTCGCGATAACTGATAATGCCCTCGATGTAAAGCTTGCGGCTAATCAGGGACTTACAAAAGGCGCGGACGGAGCGCAGGTGGATTATGACGATTCTACAATAGGGATAATAACTAATAAGCTCGCTGTAAAAGCTGGCTCTATTGGCGCCTCGCAGATCGCTAATGAATCCATAACATCCGCGGATATCCTGGATGGCACCATCGCGAATGCTGATATTTCCGGCACAGCGGCCATAGCCCAGTCAAAATTGGTATTGTCTATTAAAGATGCCGAGGTAGCGGCAGACGCTGCTATTACCACATCAAAACTTGCAGGGACAGTGACCTCTATCGCGAATCACGGTTTAGGAACCCTGGCTACATTAAGCGCTGTATCAGGCGGCAATACCGGCACTATAACAGACGGGACAATAGCGAATATTGATATCGCGGCAAACGCGGCCATAGCGCAGTCCAAACTGACGCTCGCGATTACAAATACCGAGGTTGCCAGCGGAGCCGCCATTGCCACATCCAAGATTTCAGGGGCGGTAACCTCTATCACTAATCACGGTTTAGGCGACCTCGCGCTCTTAAGCGCTGTTTCAGGCGGGGCAGGAGGCAACATCACAGACGGGACTATCGCAAACGCTGACATAAGTACTGACGCTGCCATTGCCACGTCTAAGATCTCCGGGCCAGTCACATCTATCACTAATCACGGCTTAGGCGGCCTTGCTATATTAAGCTCAGTATCAAGCGCCACTATCACTGACGCTACTATTACTTCAGCGGATATCTCCGCTGCAGCGGGCATACTGGATTCCCAGCTCGCCGCATCTCCATCTACGAGATTCTACGAGAATTTCGCTGAATATGTGGAGACAGGCTTACTGCCAGTCACATCAGCCAATCTTACAAGTAATATCTCTCTCGGCACCGCGTATGTGAGAGGCGCAAGGATAGATAAACCAAGCGCCACGCCCAGGGCATACACTGCCAGTAAAGACACTTATGTGGATATAAATTCTTCAGGCGTGTTCCAGTATACAGAGGCGGCGAACGGCGCGGCCGCGCCTTCAGTGGCAGACAATTCTATAAGGCTCGCTAAGGTCGTGACTGACGCTGATAATATCACAGCTGTAACAGATTTAAGGAACCTCTATCCTGTTACCGCGAATGAGATCTCCCCTGGCGCGGTTGGGTCTACCGGAATAGAGGACGGCTCCGTAGGCACCACAAAACTCGCTGATTCAGCGGTCACGTCAATAAAGATCGCTGACGGGACTATTGTGAATGCCGATGTTTCGGATACCGCGGCCATCGCGGGCGCAAAGATCTCGCCTAATTTTGGTTCGCAGAATATAACCACAAGCGGGAGTATTATAACTACAGGAGCGGGCGTGATGACCTCAGCCGGGCTTATAACTGCCGCGGCAGGGATGAGTGTGAGCGGCGGAAATATCGCCATTACCGACACCAGCAACATCGTGCTTAATACTAATAAAATTACACTCTTCGGCGCTACAGGAGACGCCAGCTTAGCCGGCGCTCTTACTCAGCTAAGGGCAATAGGATTTACCCCTGATTATGAAGACGCGGCTTTAAGCCCTGACGGCGCTGATAATTTTGGGACAGTGACATTAAAATACGGCTCTTCTCATAATTACTATGAATGGACCACGTCTGAGCCTACCACCCAGGACTATGACATAGTTATAAGGTACCGCCTGCCTGATGGTTTTTCATCCTTTGACGCGACTACACCCATAAAACTATGGAATAAGGT
>JAUYDX010000019.1 GCA_030691625.1 Candidatus Omnitrophota bacterium
ATACTGTATATTTTGGGCCAGAGGCAGAGTTTTTTATATTTAATAGCATCCGGTTTGACCAGACAGAAAACTCGGGTTACTATTTTATCGATTCCGATGAGGCAGACTGGAATACCGGCAGGGATGAGAACCCCAATTTGGGGTACAAGATACGCTTTAAAGAAGGTTATTTCCCCGTGCCTCCGCATGATTCTTTGCAGGATTTAAGAAGTAAAATAGTCCTGAAGATGAAAGAGGCGGGGATTAACATCGAAGTGCATCATCACGAAGTAGCTACCGCAGGCCAGTGCGAAATAGACATAAAGTTTGATAAACTGACTAAAATGGCGGATGATTTATTGCTTTACAAATATATTATAAAGAATATGGCGAAGAAAAATAACATGGTTGCCACCTTTATGCCGAAGCCGCTCTTTGCCGATAACGGTTCTGGTATGCATTGCCATCAGAGCCTCTGGAAGAACGGCAAAAACCTTTTCTTTGACAAGAATGGTTACGCGCTTTTAAGCCAGACCGCAAAGTATTATATAGGAGGGCTTTTAAAGCACGCGAATAGTTTAATGGCTTTTTGCGCGCCTACGACAAATTCCTATAAGAGACTGGTCCCGGGGTACGAGGCTCCAGTGAACCTTGTTTATTCTGCAAGGAATCGCTCAGCAGCTGTGAGGATTCCCATGTATACAGATAACCCTAAGTCCAAGAGGATAGAATTCAGGCCGCCTGATCCGTCATGCAATGGATATCTTGCGTTCAGCGCGATGCTAATGGCAGGCTTGGATGGCATAAAGAATAAGATTGACCCGGGCGAACCTACAGATACGGATTTATTTGAATTGAACGAAGAGGAACTGAGCAAGATAGCCACTGTGCCTTCATCTTTACGCAGGGCAATAGACGCCTTGGAAGCTGATCATGATTATCTCTTAAAAGGAGGGGTGTTCACCAAAGATGTAATTGATATCTGGATTGAGTATAAACGTAAAAGAGAGATAGATCCTGTCAGGATGAGGCCGCACCCTTACGAGTTTTACCTTTATTTTGATATTTAATCGTATTATTCAGGGGGCGGTTGTGGCCGTCCCCTGAATATATTTTTTATACATTATTGCATAAATATTAGGCAGGAGGTAAAATGGAAATTAACGATTTCTTTGTGACGGTTAAACATGGAGAGATATATCATGCCGTAATAGGCGATTTGGAGAAATCTCTTATCGAGAGGGCCTTGGAATACGCCTCCGGAAACCAGATTACGGCAGCAAAACTTCTCGGCATTAATCGTAACACTATCCGCGCGAAGATAAAAAAATTAAACATAAGCGTAGATAGGTTCAAATCATGAAACCAGTGCGAATAACCCCGAGCGACCGAAGGGAGTCGAGGGGTATAAAACAGGAGGTATCAGATGGCTAAGAGGACAAAGCAGGATATTCTAAAGCTGGCAAAGGAGAACGACGTAAAATTCATACGTCTGTGGTTCACTGACATGCTGGGCCAGGTTAAGAGTTTTTCCATTACTGACAAGGAGCTGGAAGGCGCGTTGGAAAATGGAATGGGTTTTGATGGTTCATCTATCACAGGGTACCAGGATATAGAGGAATCAGACATGATCGCCATGCCTGACCCTGATACATTCGCCATACTTCCGTGGCGGCCCACTGAAAAGGCAGTGGCCAGGATGATTTGCAACGTATTGAATCCCGACAAGACCCAGTACGAAGGAGACCCGCGTTACGTATTGAAAAGGGCTCTCGAAAGGGCTAAAAAAATGGGATTTGATCATTTTTATTTAGGGCCGGAGCTGGAGTTTTTCTATTTTAAATCAGATAACGCCACAGAGATACTTGATAAGGGAGGTTATTTTGACCTCACCACGCTGGATGTCGCGAGCGACCTTAGAAGAGAGACAGTACTAGCTCTTGAGAAGATGGGCATAGATGTGGAATATTCTCATCACGAGGTAGCGCCGTCCCAGCACGAGGTGGATATGAGATACAAGGACGCTCTGGAGATGGCTGACAACGTGATAACATACAGGGTAGTTGTAAAAGAGATAGCTAGCAAGTTCGGGGTGTATGCCACTTTTATGCCAAAGCCTATTTTTGGACAAAACGGGTCAGGTATGCACACGCATCAATCTTTATTTAAAGGAACTAAAAACGCGTTTTTTGACGCGAAGGACGAAAGCTATCTTTCAGATGTTGCCAAAAGTTACATAGCAGGGCTTTTAAAGCATTCAAAGGAAATATGTTCCATATTCGCGCAGACCACAAACTCTTACAAAAGGCTGGTGCCTGGTTATGAAGCTCCTGTATACGTGGCGTGGAGCAGACGCAATAGAAGCGCTCTTGTAAGAGTACCTTATTATTATCCCGGTAAGGAAAATGCCACGAGGTGCGAATTCAGGGCGTGCGACCCTGCGTGTAATCCATACCTTACGTTTGCTGCAATGCTCCAGGCAGGCCTTGAAGGGATTGAAAAGGGATATAAGGTGCCAAAGCCAATGGACCAGAACCTGTATCACTTGACCGACGCTGAAAGAAGAGAAAAAGGCATAGATACTCTGCCTGACAGCCTGGGCCATGCTATATCAATCACAGAGAATAGCGAGCTGGTCAAAAAGACTCTCGGCGACCATATATTTTCAAGGTTTATAGAGATCAAGAAAAAAGAATGGGACGAGTACAGGATCCAGGTCCCGCAATACGAGCTGGATAAATATCTTTCAGTAGTATAAGTGTATCTACATATAAGATGAACTATACGCATTTTCCGGACAAACAGGGACTTTACGATTCGGGATTCGAACACGATTCCTGCGGGGTGGGGTTTGTCTGTAATATTAAAGGCGCAAAATCCAATAGCATCATAAAACAGGGAATTGAGGTCCTGCGCCGTCTCGCGCATAGAGGCGCTGTAGGCGCAGATCCTAAGACAGGCGATGGCGCAGGCATCCTGATACAGATACCGCACGAGTTTTTTAAAAAAGAAGCGTCTATCAATAAGATTGATCTGCCAGTACCTGGCTTTTACGCTACAGGGCTTATATTCCTTCCGCAGGATAATAAGGAGCGCGAATTCTGTAAAAGCGCGTTTGAAAAAGTTATCAGGGAAAATGGCCAGATACTTTTAGGGTGGCGCGGTGTCCCTGTGGATGATTCCCATATTGGTAAAGGCGCTAAAATCACAGAACCTGTTTTTGAACAGGTGTTTATAGCTAGAAATAAAAATCTGGAAGACGAATTGGATTTTGAAAGAAAGCTTTATGTTATCAGAAAAGAGGTGGAAAATATTATCCGCTCGAGTTCTTTGGAACAAAAAAAATCATTCTATATAACTAATATCTCCAGCCGCACATTTTCCTACAAAGGCCTTCTGATGCCTGATCAGCTTGAAGATTTCTTTCTGGACTTAAAAGACGAGTCCATGAAAAGCGCTTTATGCATGGTGCATTCGCGTTACTCAACCAATACATTTCCGACCTGGGACCTGAGCCAGCCTTTCAGGTTTCTGGCGCATAATGGAGAAATAAATACCATTCGCGGCAATATAAACGGGGTCAGGGCAAGAGAGAGACTGCTCGCGAGCGAGCTATTCGGGCCGGATATTGAGAAACTGAAACCTGTTATTGTTGAGGGAGGGAGCGATTCAGCTTCGATCGATAATTTCTTTGAGCTTCTGGCGCTATCGGGCAGGAGTTTAGAGCATGCCATGATGATGCTTATCCCAGCGGCATGGGAACACGATGATTCTATGACAAAGGATCTGAGGGATTTTTACAAATACCACGCCTGCTTCATGGAACCTTGGGATGGGCCCGCTGCAATAGCTTTTACTGATGGTAAAGGCATAGGCGCGGTGCTTGACAGGAATGGCCTTAGGCCGGCAAGATATATAGTGACAAAAAAAGGCCTCGCTGTGATGGCCTCAGAGGTTGGTGTCCTGGATATAGAGCCGGAAGATATCGAGATCTCGGGCAGGCTTGAACCAGGCAAAATATTTTTTATCGATACTGAAGAAGCAAGGATCATCAGTGACGCTGAAATTAAGAATAAGATATCAGCCGCTAATCCGTATAGTAAATGGCTTAAGGACAATATGGTGGAACTCGAGGCATTGCCAGCTTCGCCAGTTGCCAACCAGCATTCAGCCAAACAGGATATCCTTACTAGCCTAAAGGCCTTTGGTTACACACGCGAAGACCTTAAGATGATTATAAGGCCAATGGCTGAAGAAGGTAAAGAGCCTGTGGGCTCAATGGGAAATGACACGCCTCACGCGTTTTTGTCGCAGAAACCCCAGATGCTCTACAGTTATTTTAAACAACTTTTCGCTCAGGTTACTAACCCTCCGATAGATTCCATCAGAGAAAAGATAGTAATGAGCCTGGAAAGTTTCATAGGCCCTGAAAAAAATATCCTGGAAGGGTCAGAAGGCCACAGCTCTAAACTCATGGTGAATAGCCCTGTATTGACGAATGAAGAGCTTGATAAAATACGGGACATCAGCCTGCGTAATTTTAAGACAAAGACGATTTATACGTATTTTGACGAGACTAGCGGGAAAGAAGGTTTTGAGCGCAGCTTAGAGAGGATATGTTTTGAGGCTGAATACGCCATTGAAAAGGGTTATTCTTTTATTATACTGAGCGACAAAGGGTCTGGCAGGGATAATGTCGCGCTTCCGGCGCTACTGGCTCTAAGCGCTGTTCACCAGTATCTAGTTAAAAAGACAATACGCTCGCAGGCCGCGTTGATAGTGGAAAGCGCGGAACCCAGGGAGGTGCATCACTTTGCCCTGCTTTTCGGATACGGGGCAGACTGCGTCAATCCATACCTCGCTTATGAAACGATAGCGTATCTTATAGAACAAAAAGAGATAGGACTGGATCTAAAGACAGCGCTTAAGAACTACAATAAGTCTTTGAGAGATGGCCTGCTAAAGATCCTTTCAAAGATGGGTATATCTACTTTCAGGAGTTACAGGGGCGCGCAGATATTTGAGGCCCTGGGCCTGGATAATGAGTTAATAGAAAAATATTTTACAGGCACCGCGTCCAGGATCAGCGGGGTTGGTATTGATGGTATAGCAGATGAGACTATAACAAGGCATAGAGCCGCTTATTATGAAAGAGATCCCGGGCCGGAACATTTGACGAGCGGAGGTATTTACCAATGGAAAAAAGACGGAGAATTCCATCTCTGGAATCCTGAGACTATAGCGTTATTACAGGATTCCACGCGCAATAATGACTATGAAAGATACAAGGAATTCGCGAACGCGATCAACGACCAGTCTAAAAATCCTGCTACATTAAGAAGTTTATTGAAGTTTAAAAAGTCAGAGCCTGTTTCCATTGACGAGGTCGAGAGCGCCGAGAGAATTATGAGGCGCTTTGCAACAGGCGCCATGAGTTTTGGCTCAATAAGCGGAGCCGCGCACGAGACAATAGCCATTGCCATGAACCGCATAGGCGGGAAATCCAATACAGGCGAAGGCGGGGAAGACCCGAATAGATTTGTCACGCTCCCTAACGGAGATTCCAGAAGGAGCGCTATAAAGCAGGTTGCTTCAGGCAGGTTCGGGGTGACTATAAATTATCTTGTAAATGCGGATGAGATACAGATAAAGATAGCGCAGGGCGCAAAGCCTGGCGAGGGAGGGCAGCTCCCCGGCCATAAAGTAAGCGAGATAATAGCGCGGACCAGATACACGACGCCCGGAGTTACATTGATATCTCCACCGCCTCATCATGATATATATTCCATTGAGGACCTGGCCCAGCTTATATTTGATTTAAAGAACGCTAATCCCAATGCGCGGGTGAGCGTAAAACTTGTGTCAGAGATAGGCGTGGGCACTGTTGCGGCAGGCGTTGCGAAGGGCGCGGCTGACATGATCCTTATTTCCGGAGGGGACGGAGGAACAGGCGCTTCTCCGCAGAGCTCTATCAGATATGCGGGGCTTCCGTGGGAACTCGGGCTTTCTGAAACTCATCAGACGCTTTTACTTAACAACCTGCGCTCTAGAGTGAGGCTTCAGACTGACGGCCAGATGCGCACAGGAAGGGATGTGGCGATCGCCGCTTTATTAGGCGCTGAGGAGTATGGTTTTTGCACAGCTGTGCTCGTGACATCAGGATGCGTGATGCTCAGGCACTGCCATCTTAATAACTGTTCAGTGGGCGTGGCTACCCAGGATGATATCCTGCAGAAGCGCTTCAGCGGAAGGCCTGAATACATAGTGAACTATTTTAATTTTGTGGCAGAGGAGTTCCGTCAGATAATGGCGGGTCTTGGTCTGAGGACCGTGGATGAGATGATAGGGAGGACAGACCTTCTTGAAATAAATAGTGACATTGTTCCCCTAAAGGCAAAAGGCGTGGATTATTCCAGGATCCTTTATAAGCCGGATCTTCCTGAAAATGTAGCGAGACATTGTACTTCGAAACAGGAAACAGGACTGGATTCCGTGCTCGACAGAGAGCTTATAAAAATGAGTAAGGAAGCTCTCGAAGACAATAGACCTGTGAAAATTTCCACGAAAATAAATAATACCAATAGATCTACCGGCGCCATGCTGAGCGGCGAAGTCTCCAGAAGGTGCGGGGACGGAGTGCTTCTGGAAAATACCATTACCTGTAAGTTCAAAGGCATCGCGGGCCAGAGCTTTGGCGCGTTCCTGGCAAAGGGAATTACATTTGAGCTGGAAGGCATGTCCAATGATTATGTGGGAAAAGGCATCTCAGGCGGGAAGATCATCGTTTATCCTGATAAAAGAGCGCGGTATAAGCCTGAAGAAAATATTATCATAGGCAACACCACTTTTTACGGCGCAATATCAGGAGAGGCCTACATATACGGCAGGGCAGGCGAAAGGTTTTGCATAAGAAATTCCGGACTTTACGCTGTTGTGGAAGGCGTGGGAGATCACGGGTGCGAGTATATGACAGGAGGAAGGGTGGTTGTGCTCGGGAAAACAGGCAGGAACTTCGCCGCTGGCATGTCAGGCGGTATAGCGTATGTGTACGACGAGGACGGGGCATTCAAAAAGAGGTGTAATCTTGATATGGTGGTGCTGGAAGAAATTAAGGAAGACGATAGAGCTGCCATATATAACCTGCTTAATAATCACTTTAAATATACTAAGAGCGCCAGGGCTGAAAAGATTATTGGGAATATGAACGCTGAACTTAAAAAATTTGTCAGGGTTATACCTATAGAATACAAACGCATCTTAGAAGGCGTAAAGATAGAAAAGAAGCTCGATCTTGCGGAGGCATTAGATGGGTGATGCGAGAGGTTTTTTAAAAACTGCTAGGCAGAATGGTGAGTACAGGCCTGTGTGTGAGCGCGTGCAGGATTTTAACCCTGTATTTAAATTACGCCTTGAGAAACAGTCGCAGGAACAGGCTTCGAGATGCATGGACTGCGCGACTCCTTTCTGTCACTGGGGCTGTCCGGTTGGAAACTATATCCCGGAATGGAACGATTATATGTTTCGGGGTCATTGGGAAAAGGCGTTTGAGATGCTCCAGCTATCGAATAATTTCCCGGAGTTCACTGGCAGGATATGCCCTGCCACTTGCGAATACGCGTGCGTCCTTGGCATAAATGATGATCCAGTAACTATACGGGAAAACGAGCTCGCGATTATAGAGCACGCGTTTAAGCACGGCCTTGTAAAGCCAAGGCCTCCTGAAAAACGCACTGGAAAGCGGGTAGCGATTATCGGGTCAGGCCCTGCAGGATTAGCATGCGCAGACCAGCTTAATAAGGCAGGCCACGAGGTTATTATATTTGAGAAAGATGATAAACCAGGCGGTATCCTGCGCTACGGCATACCTGATTTTAAATTGGAAAAGTCTGTAATCGACAGGCGTCTTGATATATTGAAAAAAGAAGGAATAGTTTTTAAAACAGGAATGAATATAGGCATAGGGGCGGTCAGTGACCGCCCCCTACACAAGGATTTTGACGCCGTATGCCTTGCGTGCGGCTCCAGGGTTCCGCGTGATTTGAATATAGAAGGAAGGAAACTGGAAGGTATATATTTTGCAATGGATTATCTTACTAAATCTGTGGACGCCAAAGGCAAAAGGGTAGTGGTAATAGGCGGGGGAGACACAGGAGCTGATTGTGTTGGCACAGCCCATCGCCAGGGAGCTTCCTGCATGACGCAGATCGAGGTTCTGGAAAGGCCCAGCGAATGCAGGACATCCGCGTCACCTTGGCCGAAGTACCCTTTATTACTTAAGAAAACATCCAGCCACGAGGAAGGCGGAGAGCGTCACTGGGGAGTGCTTACAAAACGCTTTATCGGAGAAAATGGCGTTATAAAAAAACTTTCCTGCGTAAAGGTAGAATTTTCCAGGCCTGAGGGAGCAGGCTGTACGGTTATGAAAGAAATACCCGGAAGCGCGTTTGAGATAGAGGCGGACTTTGTGATACTCGCGATAGGTTTCCTGCATCCAGAACATTCGGGATTTTTGACTGAGATGGGGATTGAATTTGATAAAAGAGGCAATGTAAAAACAGACGGGGATTACAGGACGTCAAAGGAGAATGTGTTTTCCGCTGGAGACATGAGAAGGGGCCAGTCGCTCGTAGTGTGGGCTATCGCAGAAGGCAGGCAGGCTGCCCATCATATTGATAAATACCTGATGGGAGAAAGCAGTTTGGAGAAATAAGATGATAAGTACAGGGATAAAAGGTTTAGATAGTGTAATTACAGGTTTAAGGGCGGGCGACAATGTAGTCTGGCAGATAGACGATATAAAAGACTACATTGATCTCGTAAAGCCGTTTGTCCGCGAGGCGCTAAAGGAAAATAAGAAGGTCATCTACATAAGGTTTGCGGGCCACGAAGAATTATTAGAGTCTTCCAAGCAGATAATAAGGTATGAACTAGACGCTGATACAGGGTTCGAATCATTTACTACAAGAGTGAATAATATAATCACAGAGCATGGCGAGGGAGCGTATTATGTATTTGACTGCCTGTCAGAACTTCTTTCAGCGTGGGCGACCGATCTAATGATAGGGAATTTTTTCATGGTAACCTGTCCTTATCTATATGAACTTAAAACACTCACGTATTTTTCCATACTGCGCAATAATCATTCATTTAAGTCAATAGCCAGGATAAGGGAGACAACACAGCTATTGATGGATGTGTACCATTGCGAGAAAAGTCTGTATATTCATCCGCTAAAGGTGTGGAACAGGTATTTGCCCACCATGTTTCTCCCGCACCAGAAGAAAAAGGACAAATTCATCCCTATCACAGACAGCGTGAATGCTGTGAAGATACTTTCCTATATCAGGGATAGAGGAGCGGAATCCGCAAAGAGGAACTTGGATTACTGGGATCGCCTGTTCCTCGAGGCAGAGGAGCTGGTAAAAGGCCCGGGCGCCAAAGAAAAAACAAGCGATATGGTAAAAAAGCTTTGTAGTATAATGCTGACCAGGAATAAACAAATCCTGACTCTCGCGATCCAGAATTTTTCCCTGGGAGAGCTTGTAGAGATAAAATCCAGGATGATAGGCACAGGTTTTATAGGCGGTAAAAGCGTTGGCATGCTCCTGGCAAGAAAGATACTTTCAGAAGAAAGGTCGCTGGAATGGCAGAAACTTTCAGAGCCCCATGATTCTTTTTACATAGGC
Source organism: Candidatus Omnitrophota bacterium (assembly GCA_030691625.1). Classification (GTDB taxonomy): domain Bacteria; phylum Omnitrophota; class Gorgyraeia; order Gorgyraeales; family Gorgyraeaceae; genus UBA10183. The sequence goes on from JAUYDX010000019.1 coordinate 9,666, forward strand.
TCGGACATATTTTATTCGTATATAGTGCAGAACCACTGGTGGAAACTGCGTGTGCAGCAGAAGACAGACGAGGGGTATTTTACTATTGCCAGGGCCTTAAAGGAAAAGATGATTTACGGGGTGTTCGACGAAGAGATCATGGAGCACTTCCAACAGATAATAGAATATTTTGGCTCGTCCCCTATAATAGTGCGCTCTAGCTCTCTTCTGGAAGACGGATATGGCAATGCCTTTGCCGGCAAATATGACAGCGTATTTCTCGCGAACCAGGGTACGCCTGAACAGAGGTATATCCAGTTCGCAGAGGCTGTTAAAAAGATTTACGCGAGCACCATGAATGAAGACGCGCTTGTTTATAGAAAACAAAGAGGCCTTGATAAACTGGACGAGCAGATGGCGCTTCTTGTCCAGCGCGTTTCAGGTTCTGAACACGGGGATCATTTCTTTCCTGATCTTGCGGGCGTAGGCGTTTCGCATAATACATATGTCTGGAATAAAGATATTGATCCTGAAGCAGGCATGCTCAGGCTTGTTTTCGGGCTTGGCACAAGGGCTGTAAACCGCGTTGAGGGCGATTATCCAAGGATGGTCGCGCTTGACGATCCGTTGAAAAGGCCTTACGCGGAAAAAAATGACCTTAGAAAATTTTCCCAGCGCCACGTAGACCTTATAAATACAAGGAAGAATGTCCTGGAAACAGTTCCTTTCGAAGATATTGTATACGGGAGATCGTACGAAGGCGTAGAGCGCGTGGCAGTGAAGGACGATGAGGCCATGGCTATGATGAATAGAGGAGGTGAAATAGACAAGGAATACTGGATATTGACGCTTGACAGCGTGTTTGATAATTATCCGCTGGCAGATTCTTTCAGGAAGATATTGAAATCACTCGAGAAGAGCTATAATTATCCTGTAGAGGTAGAATTTACAGTAAATTTTACAAAAGACAACTCTTTCAGGATAAATCTTTTACAGTGCAGGCCTTTGCAGACATGGGGGGTCGCTAAAAGAGCGAATATCCCAGCCAGGGTAAAAAAGGAAGACACGCTTTTTGAGTCGACCGGGTATTTTCTAGGAGGAAATATTTCGTCTGAGATCAAAAGGATCATATATATTAACCCGGAACAATACGCTAAGCTGAACGAGACAGATAAGCATGAGATTGCCCGCATAGTAGGCGCCTTGAACAGGGATATAAAAGACAAGGCTGTATTGCCTGCCATCCTAATGGGCCCGGGCAGGTGGGGTACCACTACCCCGTCCCTGGGGGTGCCTGTCAAATTCGCGGAGATAAATAATATAGCGGCTCTTGGCGAGATCGCCTTTTCAGCAGGGAACCTTATGCCGGAACTTTCATTCGGCACGCACTTTTTCCAGGACCTGGTGGAGACAAATATATTTTATTTCGCCCTGTTTCCTGAAAAGAAGGAAGTAGTATTCAATGACAAATGGTTTTCCCGGATGGAAAATCTCCTGCCGGAGCTTATGCCGCAGTCTTCCAAGTATAAGGACGTTATCGGCGTATATGATACGGGTGATAGAGGCCTCAGGATCATGTCTGACGTGGTATCGCAGAAGGTTATCTGCTTCTATCCGAAGGCTGAAACAGCTTGACTAATACAGGCATTTTATAGATAATAAATAGGGCTGGAGAATACAATGAATGTATTAAAATCGAACAAAGACGTTCTGCCTTTAGGGGCAGGACGTTTTTTTATGCCCAGGGATATAAAATGAAGGCAATAATAGTTTTAGAGGACGGTACGATTTTTGAAGGTATTTCTTTCGGCGCCAGCGGAGAAAGAGTGGGGGAGGTTGTTTTCAACACCAGCATGACAGGCTACCAGGAGATAATGACAGACCCTTCCTATAAAGGCCAGATCGTTACAATGACCTACCCTCTTATAGGTAATTACGGCGTCAATAAGGAAGATGTGGAATCCTCCGGGCCCAGGATCGAAGGTTTTATTGTAAAAGAAAGAAGCAAAATTACAAGCAACTGGCAATCTGAAAAAGGCCTGGACGAATATCTGAAAGAAAATAACATCATAGGCATCGAAGGAATTGACACAAGGTCTCTTACTCTGCATATAAGGACAAAAGGCGCGATGAAAGGCGTTATTTCAACAATAGACCTGGATCCGAAAAGCCTTGTTAAAAAGGCAAAAGAATCTCCCGGGCTTATTGGCAGGGATCTGGTCAGAGAGGTAACCTGCAAAAAAGCGTATAAGGCAGAAACCGCGCTGGGGGGATCCTGCAAAAAGCCAAAAACATGGAAAAAGAAAGTTATCGCAATGGATTTTGGCATTAAATATAACATTCTCCGCTGTCTTATAGAAGCGGGATGCGATGTCACGGTGGTGCCAGCAAGCGCAAAGGCAAAGGATATCCTGGCTGAGGATCCAGACGGGATATTTCTTTCAAACGGTCCTGGTGATCCCGAGGGTGTTCCCTATGCCATAAAGGAGATACAGAAGCTTTTGGGCAAAAAGCCTGTTTTCGGCATATGCCTTGGCCAGCAGCTACTGGGGCTTGCGTTGGGAGGACGGACATTTAAATTGAAATTCGGGCATAGAGGCGCAAACCATCCTGTAAAAGATTTAAAAACAGGAAAGATCGAGATCACCGCGCAAAACCACGGTTTCTGCGTGGATATAAACTCATTAAATAAAGACGATATAGAAATTACCCACATAAATCTCAATGACAATACGCTGGAAGGTATCGCGCATAAAAAGATGCCAGTGTTTTCAGTGCAGTATCACCCGGAATCTTCTCCGGGACCGCATGATTCCAGGTATTTATTTAAAAGGTTTATGGACTTAATGGAACAACATGCCAAAGAGAACTGACATCCATAAGATTCTTATAATCGGCTCAGGACCTATAATTATAGGCCAAGCGTGTGAGTTTGATTATTCAGGCACACAGGCCTGCAAGGCCTTAAGAGAAGAAGGGTTTAAGATAGTCCTTATAAATTCCAACCCAGCCACTATAATGACTGACCCTGAGACAGCTGATGTCACCTATATAGAGCCTATCACTCCTGAGGCAATTGAAAAAATCATCGCAAAGGAATTACCGGACGCGCTTCTTCCCACATTAGGCGGACAGACAGCGCTTAATACAGCGATGAAGCTTCAGGAATCAGGCGTATTGGATAAATATAAAGTAAAGATGATAGGCGCTGATCACAACGCGATAAAAAAGGCGGAAGACAGGGAACTTTTCAAAAAGGCAATGATTAAAATAGGCCTGGATCTTCCTAAAAGCGGCATGGCTCACGATATAGAAGAGGCTATGCTCGTCATGAAAAAAATAGGCCTGCCTGTGATAATAAGGCCGAGTTTTACTCTCGGCGGAACAGGCGGAGGCATTGCCAGAACCGCGGAAGAGTTTGAAAAGATCGCGAGGCTCGGGCTCCAAAACAGCATGATAAGCGAAATTCTCATAGAGGAGTCTATCCTGGGATGGAAGGAGTACGAACTGGAAGTCATGAGAGACAGGAAAGACAATGTCGTTATAGTCTGCTCTATAGAAAATTTTGACCCAATGGGCATACATACAGGGGATTCAATAACAGTCGCGCCTATCCAGACCCTCTCGGATAAAGAATATCAGAATATGCGTAACGCCAGCCTCGCGATTATAAGAGAGATAGGCGTTGAGACAGGCGGATCAAATATACAATTCGCGGTAAACCCAAAAGACGGCAGGATGGTTGTAATAGAAATGAACCCCAGGGTCTCCAGGAGCTCTGCCCTGGCAAGTAAGGCGACAGGTTTTCCCATAGCGAAGATCGCTGCGAAACTGGCTGTAGGCTATACGCTCGATGAGATAAGAAATGACATCACAAAAGTCACGCCCGCGTCATTTGAGCCAACCATTGATTACTGCGTGGTAAAAATCCCCAGGTTTACCTTTGAGAAATTCCCTGAGGCGAAAGACGTGCTCGGCATATCAATGAAATCAGTGGGCGAGACAATGGCTATAGGAAGGACTTTTAAAGAAGCCCTGCAAAAAGGTCTGCGGGGCCTTGAGATAGGGCATTCAGGACTTGATAATAAGCTCTCTTACAAGGATATCTCAGACGAAAAGATAAAACAAAGGCTCGAGGAGCCGAACGCCTCCAGGATATTTTACATCAAGTACGCTCTGCAGAGAGGCTACAGCGTAGAAAAAATACACGAGTTCACCAAAATAGATCCGTGGTTTTTAGAGAATATAAAAGATATCGTGGATATGGAAAAAGAGATACAGAAAAGTCAAAGGACAAGGGTCAAGGGACAAGGGAAAAGCAAAAAAATATCCGTATCTACCGAAGCTTTGCTAAAAGCAAAACAATATGGGTTTAGTGACGCTCAGATAGCGGAATTGACAGGCTCTAACGAACAAACAACGCGTACTTACAGGAAACAACATTTCATAAAATCTGTTTTCAGGTTAGTGGATACCTGCGCGGGAGAATTTGAGGCGTACACGCCTTATTATTATTCCACATATGAAACAAAAGACGAGGTAATACATTCTAAAAAGAAAAAGATTATGATACTCGGCGGAGGGCCCAATAGGATCGGCCAGGGCATTGAGTTTGATTACTGCTGCTGCCACGCTTCGTTTGCCTTAAAAGAACTCGGATACGAGACAATAATGGTAAACTCAAACCCGGAGACTGTTTCAACAGACTACGATACTTCTGACAAGCTGTATTTCGAGCCTCTCACGTTTGAAGACGTGATGAATATCATAGACAGGGAAAAACCTGATGGAGTGATAGTTCAGTTCGGGGGCCAGACGCCTCTTAACATGGCGAGACGTCTCGATAAAGCCGGGGCCCCTATTATAGGAACAAGTGTAAAATCTATAGATATGGCAGAGGACAGGAAAAAGTTTTCCAGGCTCCTTAAAAAATTGAAAATAGTTCAGCCGGAAGGCGGCTCCACTACTTCTGCGCGAAAGGCTTTAAAGATCGCGAAAACAATAGGATTTCCGGTGTTGGTGAGGCCTTCTTATGTCCTGGGAGGCAGGGCAATGAAAATAGTTTATGACGAAAGTTCAATGCTTGAATTTATAAAAGAGGCCAAAGAGGTTTCCGGGAAACACCCTATCCTGATAGATAAATTTTTAGAGGAAGCGATTGAGGTGGATGTGGACGCTGTTTCAGATGGAGAGATCACGGTTATAGGCGGTATAATGGAGCACATAGAAGAGGCTGGCATACATTCAGGTGATTCCGCGTGCGTCCTGCCTCCGCATACGCTGGGGGATGACATCATAGATACTATAAGAAAATACACCCATGCTATATCAAAAGGGCTGAAAGTCAAAGGCCTGTTAAATATACAGTTCGCTATAAAACAGAACACGGTTTATGTTCTGGAGGTGAATCCAAGGGCGTCCAGGACAGTGCCTTTTGTCAGTAAAGCCATAGGCGTGCCACTGGCTAAAATCGCGGCAAAGGTTATGGCTGGAAAAACGTTAGAGGAACTTGCGTTTACTGAAGAGAAAAAGCCGGAACATATTTCTGTTAAAGAATCTGTTTTGCCTTTCTCGAGGTTTTCAGGCGTGGATATACTTCTGGGGCCTGAGATGAAATCCACAGGCGAGGTAATGGGCATAGACAGCTCGTTTGGCATGGCATTTTACAAATCCCAGATAGCGGCAGGCCAGGCATTGCCTAAAAAAGGCAGGGTGTTCATAAGCGTTAAAAATCAGGATAAACGGAATATAGTATTTATAGCCAAAAAACTCGAAGACATGGGTTTTAGCATAATTGCCACTAAAGGTACCTACAAGGCGCTCCGCTCGAATAACATAAAGGCAGAGTCAGTGAATAAGTTGAGCGAAGGCGGCTCCATGATCCTTGACTATATAAAAAAGGGCGAGATAGATCTGATCATCAATACACCTTCTGGCCAGAAAAGCCAGTCTGATTCAAAACCAATAAGGAACGCAGCAGTGATGCGCGGCATACCGTGCATCACCACTATTTCTGGAGCCCAGGCAGCGGTGAACGGCATTGAAGCCACTACTAGGAGCGATTTTCAGGTCAAATCATTGCAGGATCACCTAAACAACTTGACACTACAAACAATGTCTTAAGTGTAAAGTTGTTTAGGGGTTTATTTTGCTTGACCTGACAAGGGGAATATTAGATAATTATAGCCGATGTTATTCAGGAACCATATAAATATCAGGAAGGCGCTTCTAATTTTATAGCCAGAAGTGCCTTTTTTATTTGCGTAGTAATGCCTAACAATTAGGCAAAAAGGAGCGATTGATGCCAAAGATAAAGGATATAAACAAGGTTCTTATAATAGGCTCTGGTCCTATCATAATAGGCCAGGCATGCGAGTTTGATTATTCAGGGACACAGGCCTGTAAGGCGCTGCGCAGCGCAGGGTATAAAATAATTCTCGTAAATTCGAATCCAGCCACTATCATGACAGATCCCGGGATGGCTGACTATACCTATGTGGAGCCGTTAACATTGGATTCGCTAACAGCGATAATTGAAAAAGAAAGACCTGACGCGCTATTGCCGAATCTGGGCGGCCAGACAGGGTTAAATCTATCCAGTGAGCTTTCTAAAAAAGGAATTTTGGAGAAATACGGGGTAAGAATCATAGGCGTACAGGCAGATGCTATTGAAAGAGGCGAAGACAGGATTATTTTTAAAGAGACAATGAATAAACTTAATATCCCGATGCCTGTGAGCGCGCCTGCTTACAATATAGAAGAGGCGCTTAAGATCGCGCATGACCTCGGTTATCCTGTGATAGTGAGGCCTGCTTATACAATGGGCGGCACAGGAGGAGGAGCTGTTTATAACGACGCGGAGCTTGAGGTAGTGGCGTCAAGGGGCATCTCAGCGAGCCTCATAGGCCAGATATTGATAGAGGAATCTGTTATAGGATGGGAAGAATTAGAGCTCGAAGTTGTAAGAGATTCCAAGTCCAATAAAATCACAGTATGTTTTATTGAAAATATAGACCCAATGGGTATTCACACAGGGGATTCTTTTTGCGCGGCTCCTATGCTGACAGTAAAACCTGAGCTTCAGAAAAAACTTCAGGATTATTCCTATAAAATAGTGGACGCGATAGGGGTTATAGGCGGGACAAATATCCAGTTTGCGCATAATCCTGACGACGACAGAGTCGTGGTCATAGAGATCAATCCCAGGACATCGCGCTCTTCAGCGCTTGCGTCAAAGGCGACAGGTTTTCCAATCGCTTATGTTTCTTCGAGGCTAGCAGGCGGCGATGATCTGAAAGACATCCCATACTGGCGCGACGGCACCCTGGATAAATATACGCCTTCAGGGGAATACGTAGTCATAAAATTCGCGCGCTGGGCATTTGAAAAATTTAAAGGAGTCGAGGATCAACTTGGCACGCAGATGAAATCAGTGGGCGAAGTAATGGCGATAGGCAAAACCTATAAAGAGGCGTTCCAGAAAGCTATAAGGAGCCTTGAGATAGGTCGATATGGCCTTGGTTTTGCTAAAAATTTTAATAAATTATCTCTGGATGAATTAAAAGTTCTTTTAGCGCATCCTACATCTGAAAGGCAGTTTATTATGTATGAAGCGCTTCGTAAAGGCATGAGCGTGGAAGAGCTTTATGAAAAGACAAAGATACATAGATATTTTATTAAACAGATGAAAGAGCTTGTGGAACTTGAAGAAGAAATTTTAACTTATAAAGGCAAAAAGCTTCCGGATAAACTTTTGATCAAGGCGAAAGAAGACGGTTTTTCCGACAGGTATCTGAGCCAGATCCTGGGGCTAAAAGAAGACGAAATAAGAGAGAGGCGCGTTAAGCTTGGGAAGGCAGAGGCTTGGGAGGCAGTGCCTGTTAGCGGCGCGGACGCGGCGTATTATTTTTCCACCTATAACGCCGAAGATTCAGTAAAGGTGAGCGACAGGAAAAAGATAATGATACTCGGCGGCGGGCCCAATAGAATAGGCCAGGGTATTGAGTTTGATTACTGCTGCTGCCACGCTTCTTACGCGCTTAAGGCTCTTGGGTATGAGAGCATCATGGTGAACTGTAATCCTGAAACGGTTTCCACTGATTATGACACGTCGGATAAATTATATTTTGAGCCTCTTACAGTGGAGGATGTTTTAAGTATTTACAATAAAGAAAAACCCATAGGCGCCATAGTCCAGTTCGGAGGCCAGACGCCTTTAAACCTGGCAAAGTCTCTTGAAGACGCAGGCGTAAAGATCCTCGGCACTTCCACTGAAAGCATTGATCTCGCTGAAGACAGGGAACGTTTCGCGAAGGTGATGAAAAAACTCGGCATACTCCAGACAGAAAGCGGCATGGCAAAGACATTTGACGAGGCGCTCAGTATTGCTAAGAAAATTGGCTACCCTCTTATGGTCAGGCCTTCTTATGTCCTGGGCGGCAGGGCAATGGAATGCGTTTATGACGAGGATATGCTGAAAGATTACCTTAATAAGGCTGTGGAGATCTCCCCTGACAGGCCGATTTTGATAGATAAATTCCTGGAAGACGCCATGGAAACAGAAGCTGACGCCATATGCGACGGAGAAGAGGTTTTTATACCGTCTATTATGGAGCACATAGAAGAGGCAGGTATACACTCCGGCGACTCTGCCTGCGTTCTTCCCCCCAGGACTATTCCTAAAAAACATTTAGAGACAATAGAGGAGTACACAAAAAAGATCGCCCTTGAATTAAAAGTCGTGGGTTTAATGAACATGCAGTACGCGA
>JAUYDX010000073.1 GCA_030691625.1 Candidatus Omnitrophota bacterium
ACCTCGTAGGTTGCGGTTTACCGCAACCTACGAGGTTGAGGTGGTTATGTATTCAAAGATATTGATTGCAAATCGCGGTGAAGTCGCTGTAAGGATTATACGCGCGTGCAAGGAAATGGGCATAAAGACTGTGGCGGTGTATTCAGAGGCTGACTCGAGTTCCCTTGGCGTGAGGCTGGCTGACGAATCGGTATGCATAGGCCCTGCCCAAAGTTCTGAAAGTTACCTGAACATACCCGCTATCATAAGCGCGGCTGAAATCACAGACGTGGACGCGATACATCCTGGTTATGGATTCCTAGCGGAAAACGCGCATTTCGCGGAGATATGCGAATCCTGCGACATAGCGTTTATAGGCCCTACCCCTGAAAATATGAGGATGATGGGCGACAAGATGACAGCCAGGCTCACTATGCAAAAGGTCGGGATCCCTGTTATCCCGGGAAGTCAGAGCATAATAAAGACAAAAGAAGAGGCTGTAAAGACAGCAAAGAGGCTGAAATACCCTGTTATAATAAAGGCCTCCAGCGGCGGAGGCGGAAAAGGCATGAGGGTCTGCCACAATGACGTGAGGCTCATCAGTTCGCTTATAACTGCCCAGCAGGAGGCAGAGGCTGCTTTCGGCAACGCAGACGTGTATCTGGAAAAATACGTTGAAAGGCCAAGGCACATAGAGGTGCAGATACTGGCTGACAAATTCGGCCACATAGTGTCGCTGGGCGAAAGGGACTGCACCATACAGAGGCGGCATCAGAAACTCATAGAAGAATCACCGTCCCCTGTGATAGATTCCAAACTAAGAAAAAAAGTGGGCGACATGGCTGTCAAGGCGGCAAAGGCATGCAATTATCTGAATGCGGGGACAGTGGAATTTCTTTTTGACAGGCATGAAAATTTTTATTTCCTGGAGGTCAACACCAGGATACAGGTGGAACATCCCATAACAGAGATAGTCACAGGCATAGATCTTATAAAGGAACAGATAAAGATATCCGCTGGCATGAAATTAGGCTTTAAGCAGGATGATATAAAACTAAAAGGTTCTGCCATAGAGTGCAGGATCAACGCAGAGGACCCGGATAAACATTTCATGCCCTGCCCCGGCAAGGTAGAGATGTTTCTGGCGCCGGGAGGTCCGGGGGTCAGGGTGGATTCGCATGTCTATGCCGGTTACACCATATCGCCTTATTACGACTCCATGATAGCGAAGCTGATCTGCTACGGGAATTCCAGGCAGGAGGCAATAAATATAATGAAAAGAGCGCTGGATGAGTTTATGGTGTCCCCGATAAAAACCACTATACCATTTCACAAGCACGTGATGAATGACACTTTATTTTTAAGAGGGGATTTTGCCACAGATTACGTGGAAAAACTTTTAGGCACAGGAGAATAAAACAGGAGGGTACGAGGGTCATGAAAAAGGTAGGCATATTGACAGGCGGAGGGGATTGCCCGGGATTAAACGCGGTAATAAGGGCGAGCGTAAGGTACGCGGTTAAGGAAGGATACCAGGTTATAGGCATAAAAAATGGGTGGAAAGGCCTGATTGAAAACGATATGACTGAATTAGGTCTCCAGTCTGTGTCAGGGATACTCCCTAAAGGCGGCACCATTCTGGGCACATCCAGGACAAACCCCTACAAAAAAGAGGATGATATAAAAAGGGTCCGTGAGAATTTTAAAAAAATGGGGCTCGATGCGCTTATAGCTATAGGCGGAGAAGACACCCTGGGCGTGGCCAATAAATTATACAAGGAAGGTTTTAACGTGGTGGGCGCGCCAAAGACGATTGATAATGATTTAAGCTGCACAGATGTCACTTTCGGTTTTGACACAGCCATAAACATCGTGACAGAGGCCATTGACAGGCTTCACACAACAGCTGAATCGCATCACAGGGTCATGGTGGTGGAGGTAATGGGCAGGCACGCTGGATGGATAGCGCTTGAATCAGGTATCGCAGGCGGCGCAGATATGATATTAATACCAGAGATCCCCGTAGACATCGAAGAGGTGTGTGAGAGCATAAAAAAGAGGCATTCCAGGGGCAAGACATTCAGCATTGTAGTGGTAGCAGAAGGCGCTCAGTTCAAAAAAGGAAGTATGGTACTGCAGGAGGAAAAACTGGATGCCTTTGGCCATGTAAGATTGGGCGGAATAGGCCAGAGGATTGGCGATGAGATCGAAAAAAGGACAGGTTACGAGACCAGGGTTACAGTGCTCGGCCATTTACAGAGAGGCGGCACTCCCACGGCATTTGACAGGGTTCTGGGCACCAGGTTCGGCATAAAGGCAATGGAACTTGTATTGAAAAAGGATTTTGGCAAGATGGCAAGCCTTCAGGGCAGTAAGATAGTAGCTGTGCCGCTGGACGCCGCTGTAAGCGAACTAAAGACCGTGGACATGGAATTTTACAACATCGCCAAGATCTTCTTTGGCTAAAAACCCCTCCAAACAACTTTACACTTGTGACAATGTTTGTAGTGTCAAGTTGTTTGAGGTGTCGACTATGAAGAAAAAAATAGCGGAGCTGTTAAAAGAGGGGATTAGCGTAAACAGTAAATTGCTGGATACGCAGCTGGAAGAAATCGCGAAACTGGCGGACGCAATGCTCCAGACAATAAAGTCAGGCCATAAGATTTTACTGTTCGGGAACGGCGGCAGCGCCACTGACAGCCTTCACATCGCCGCAGAGCTCGTGGGGAGGTTTCGCAAAGAAAGAAAGGCCATTCCAGCGATAGCCCTGACGGAAAATATTTCCACGCTTACGGCGCTAGCCAATGATTATAGCTTTGATTATATATTCGAAAGGCAGGTAGAGGCATTTGGGAACAAGGGAGACATGGCAATAGGAATATCCACCAGCGGCACTTCAAAAAACGTGGTGGCAGGCATTCAAAAGGCCTCAGATATGGGCCTTAAGACAGCTGCGCTAACAGGAGAGACAAAGACAGGCCTTTTTAAAATAGCGGATATCTGCGTAAGAGTTCCGTCCACCAACACCGCGAGGATACAGGAATCTCATATAGCCATAGGCCACATTGTCTGCGAACTAATAGAAGATGCGTTCTAGCAAAATAAAAAACCTTTCCAGCGCGGTCAACGCCTTAAAAAAACTCAAGAAAAAGCGCCTGAAGATTGTGTTCACTAACGGCTGCTTCGATATCCTGCACGCTGGCCACGTAAGCTATCTTTCAAAGGCAAAATCCCTGGGAGATATCCTTGTCATCGGCCTGAACAGCGACTCCTCTGTAAAAAAATTAAAGGGCGAGTCAAGGCCTATTGTCCGGCAAAAATACAGGGCAATAGTCCTGGCGGGTATGGAGGCAGTGGACATGGTGGTGGTATTCAGCGAGCTTACGCCCTTAAAGCTTATAAAGGCAATAAAGCCCGACGTGCTTGTTAAAGGCGGGGATTGGAAGAAAAAAGACATCATGGGCTCGGATTTTGTGGAATCCTACGGCGGCAGGGTCAGAAGCCTTCCTTACATAAAAGGCCTTTCCACGCGGGGCATGATAGCCAAAATCAAACAACTTTACACTTGTGACAATGTTTAGAGTGTCAAGTTGTTCAGGGGATATGATTGAAAAGAAGCTGCTGCAGATTATAGACGCTAATTTAAACAGGGCGCGCGAAGGCTTGAGGGTCTGCGAAGATATAACCAGGTTCGCGTTATGCGATAAAAACGCTACAGAATCCCTGAAAAAAATACGGCACACTGCGACAAGCCTGGTGCTGGATTCCAAAAAAATATCGCTGCAAAAGTTGGTTTCGCAAAGAAATACGCCCGAAGATAAAACAAAATTCACAGATTACGCGGCTCAGTATGACAGCGGGATTTCAGATGTCTTTATGGCAAACATAGAGCGCGTTAAAGAGTCTTTAAGGGTCCTTGAGGAGTGCTTCAAGATAATAGACGAAGAGATAAGCCGCGGATACAGAAAGCTCAGGTTTAATACTTATGATATCGAGAAAAAACTTGTTAAAAAGGCCGGGCTTATATCTTGTAACAGATAGAAAAGCGCTTAAAGGCAAGGACCTTTCTAAAATATTGTCCGGTTGCCTGAAAAAAGGCCTGGACATGGTGCAGTTCAGGGATAAAGAGGCGGGCGACAGGGAATTTTTAGAAACAGCCCTGATGGTAAAAAAACTGATCGCGGGCAGGGCGTTATTTATAATAAATGACCGCGTCCACGTGGCGCTGGCCATGGATGCTGACGGCGTGCACCTGGGCAGAAAAGACTTGCCTCTGGAAACAGCCAGAAAAATCCTTGGAAAGAAAAAGATAATAGGGTGTTCAACCTGTTCTGTTAAAGAGGCGCTCATCGCGCAGAAAAAAGGCGCAGATTATATTGCCATAGGGGCTGTGTTCAAAACCCCTGTAAAGCCCGATTATCATATAGCGGGCATAAAAACCCTGAAACAGGCTGTAAAAAAGATAAAGGTTCCGATAGTCGCAATAGGCGGCATAAACGAGGGAAATATTGACAAGGTCGCAGCCGCAGGAATAAAAAGAGCGGCTGTTGTAAGGGCTATAACCGGAGCAAGAGATCCCGGACTGGCTGTAAAAAAAATGCTGGAAAAATTAAATGACACAGATAGAGTCCGCAAAATTAAATAAAAATTCGCCCCAGATGCTTTATGTTTCGAAAAACGAAGGTATGCCTCTGGAGCTGCTGAAAACCAGGATAATAGAGGGGAAGATTGTATTAATAAAAAACCTGAAGAGAAAAATCAAACCATGCGCGATAGGCGAAGGCCTGCGCATAAAAGTAAACGCTAATATAGGCACGTCCAAGGACAGCGCCAGCGTAAAAAAAGAACTAAAGAAACTTAAGGTCGCGATAGTTTGCGGAGCAGACACCGTGATGGATCTCAGCACGGGCGGCGATATAAAAAAGGCGCGGCAGCTGATTTTAAAACATTCGACCATACCTTTAGGCACTGTCCCTGTATACGAGATAGCCATAAAGACAGCGAAGAAAAAAGGCAGTATATCCCGCATGTCCCCATCAGATATCCTTGAAACGCTCGAGGAGCAGGCTTCAGAAGGCGTGGATTTTTTTACAGTGCATTGCGGCATAACCCGGTCTGTCATAGAGAGGCTTAAAAAACAGAAAAGGCTTATAAGCATGGTTTCAAGGGGCGGATCTTTTATCGCGGAGTGGATGATCGCTAATAAAAAAGAAAACCCTTTCTATGAATATTTTGACGATATATTAAAAATCGCGAAGAAATACGACGTGACGCTTAGCCTGGGAGATGGGTTAAGGCCGGGTTCCCTGGCTGACGCCACAGATAGGCCGCAGATACAGGAACTCATAATACTCGGCGAACTTGCAGACAGAGCCAGAAAAAATAATGTCCAGGTAATAATAGAAGGCCCCGGACATGTCCCGATAAATCAGATAGAGACAAATATAATGGCGCAGAAAAGATTATGCAATAACGCGCCTTTTTATGTGCTTGGGCCTCTGGTAACAGATATTGCGCCTGGATACGACCATATAACAGGCGCGATAGGCGGGGCGCTGGCTGGTTTTTACGGAGCTGATTTTCTGTGTTATGTGACGCCTTCCGAACATCTCAGCATACCTGACGAAGACGATGTTAAAAACGGGGTTATAGCTTCCAGGATAGCTGGCCATGCGGCTGATATAGCAAGAGGCCTGCCAGGAGCCATAGACTGGGACATCTCCATGTCGAAACTCAGGGCTAAGAGGGACTGGAAAGGCCAGATAGGAAAATCCATAGACCCTGTCAAGGCAGCCAGGTACAGAAAGTCATTGATCTCTACAGACAAAGATTTTTGCACAATGTGCAGCGATTACTGTTCCATGAAAATCATGGAACAATGCCTTAAACCTAAAACAACTTTACATTGAGACAATGACGCAATGTAAAGTTGTTGTGAGGCAAAGGATGGATTTATGAGCGATATACTTGTCATTGGTTCTGTAGCGTTGGATACAATCGCATCTCCAGCAGGGTACTCTAAAGAGATACTCGGCGGATCCGCGACATATTTTTCAATAAGCGCCAGCTTCTTCACGCATGTAAACCTGGTAGCCACAGTCGGCAGGGACTTTCCTGAAGAATACAGAAACACGATAAAGTATTTCGGGGTTGACATGAGCGGCCTGGAGACAAAAGACGGCTTGACATTCAGGTGGGAAGGGTCTTATGTCAATGACCTTAACTGCGCGCAAACTATAAATACCCAGTTGAACGTGTTTGCGGAATTCAAACCCTGTCTTCCAAAAGCGTACGAGAAAAGCAAATTTATATTTCTCGCAAATATTGACCCTGATCTGCAGATATTCATACTCAAAAGGTTTAGCGGTAAAAGGTTCATAGGCTGCGACTCCATGAATCACTGGATCAAAAACAAGAATTCATCCCTTAAGAAAATGATAAAGAAAACCTCCATAATATTCCTCAATGACATGGAGGCAAAGATGCTTTCAGGCGAATCAAACATACTGAAGGCAGGCAAATACCTTCTTTCTCTTGGGCCAAAGTTCGCGGTTGTTAAAAGAGGCGAGTACGGCGCAATAATTTTCTCCAGGGATTTTATTTTTATGGCGCCTGCGTATCTATTGGAAGAGGTTAAAGATCCTACTGGCGCGGGAGATACCTTTGCAGGCGGATTTATGGGGTATTTGGCAAAGACCAATAAGATAAATGAGGGAAACATGAAGAACGCGCTCATATGGGGAAGCACTATGGCGTCGTTCACTGTGGAAGATTTTAGTATTAACAGGTTTTTGAAAATTACAAAAAGAGACATAGAAAAAAGATATAAAACGTTAAAAAAGATAACAACGATTTAAAATAGTGCCACGCACCATTAAACGGTGCGTGGCACTAAGCGGGTGTAGTTCAATGGTAGAACACGAGCTTCCCAAGCTCGCAGCGTGGGTTCGATTCCCATCACCCGCTCCAACAAGGCAGAATGGGAATCGAATGGAGCTTTGCGCCGAGCGAAGCGAGGAGAAGCTGCGACGAATAGGAGCAGCGTAAGCAAAGCGGGTGGCCGACTTCGTCCGAAGGACGAAGCGCCGATTCCCATCACCCGCTCCAAACAACTTGACACTTGAAACAATTTCACAAGTGTAAAGTTGTTTACAAAAAGAAACTTTATGCCCAACGAACGGGAAGAAATACTAAATACGCTGATACGCAGGGTGAATTCTTTCAGTGAAGGATACAGGCAGAATATAGCCATATTCGGAGAGCCCTGCATAGGAAAAACAACCCTGATAAAAAACCTTTTTTCTTCTGAGCCCCTGAAAAAAGACAGCGTGATACCGGTGTACCTGGAAGTAAAAATAGAGCCGTTTGAATTCTGCGCCAAGAGGTTCATAAAATCGCTCCTTTCCCAGGTAGTAAAATCAGATCCTCTCCTGGCCACCTCGCAGGACGCGGTTTTCCTGATAGAAGACCTTGCAAGGGATTATCCTAAAACCGCCCAGACCTGCGCGAGGGTGCTTCAGGACATAGAAAGGTCTAGATTAGACGAGGCGTTCTCCTTCATGCTGGATATTCCCAGCGTCCTGTCAGAAGAAACCAAAAAACGCTGCGTCCTTATACTCGATGAATTCCACAACCTGGATAATTTCAATCTTAAAAATCCGTTCGGCACAGTCGCTAAAAAAATAATGATACAGAAAGATACTATGTACATGCTTATAAGCTCCAGGACAAACCTGTCTCTCCGCCTGGTAAACGAGAAACTGGCGCTTTTATTCGGGAACTTTGAAAAATTCTTCCTGAAACCGGTTGACGCGTCCGGCGGCAGGGCTTTTATTAACGCCAAGGTAAAAGGCGTCAAACTGCCCCAGGTCTACATGGATTTCATAGCGTCATTCACCGGAAACAGGCCTTTTTACATGCAGTCAATCTGCGACGAGATAGAAAGGGCTGTTTTCTCCGGGAGAGTAACCCGGGAAAAACATCTGAGTGTAATAGAGCACGCGTTCATGGAAACGCTTTTCAGGAAAAACGGGATCCTGAACCAGTATTTCTATAATATGCTTTTTAAAATATCTGAAGGCAAACTCTTGTCAAGGTCCATATCAGTGCTCATAGCCCTTTCCTCAGAAAATAAAAAACAGGCCGACATAGCCAAAGCTGTAAAACTGCAGCCGGGCGATGTCGCCAGGATACTGAACAGCATGATAGAACTGGACATCATAGCCAGAAACGGCGCGTTTTACAGGTTCACTGACAGGCTGTTCAGGTTCTGGTTAAAATCAGTCTATATGAAAAGGATCCTGTCCTTCAGTCTGGATGAATCCACAGAGGAATCAGCTTTCAGAAAAGATATATCAGCCAAATTCAATATATTCGCGCAGGAGTTTGAAAAAGAGCTGTCTTCCAGGATAATAGAGCTTTTCAGGTTGTTCAAAAACGACATAATACAGTTAAACGGCAAAAAACACAGGTTTATCTCATTTACCGACGTGAAAAAAATAGAAGACCATGGCGCGAATCAGGCGTCCATCCTGGCCATTAGCGGCAGGCAAAAATGGCTGTGCACCATTAAAAAAGAAAATGTAACGGAAAGCGACATGCTGGATATAATAAAAGACATCCGGGAGCAAAAAAAGACATCCCGTATAAGCAGGAATATAGTCATAGCGTTTTCAGGGGTGAGCGAAAACGCGTACTTAATGGCAAAGGAAGCGAAATTCTGGACATGGAACGCGGAAGATCTTAACATACTGATGGATTTGTACGGAAAACCTCACATATCCAGTTAACAACTTTACATTGAGACATTGTCTCAATGTAAAGTTGTTTAAACGCAAAGGTAACTAATGAAGATTGGCGTAATATCAGATACGCATATATCCGGAAACAAGTGCGAACTCCCTGAAAAGCTAGTGAGTGACTTTAAGGGTTGCGGCCTTATAATTCATGCGGGAGACCTGACAGATTTATGCGTACTTGAATCGCTCAAAAAATTATCCAAGGTAGAGGCCGTGTACGGCAATATGGACGGCCGCAATATCAGGCAGGAGCTGGAAGACAAAAAGATTATCAATATTGAAGGAAAAAAGATATGCGTGATGCATGGATACGGCCATCCTGACAAGCTGGTGGATGTATTAAAAAATGAGTTTTCTGCGGAAAAACCTGACATAATAATATTCGGGCATTCCCACGCGCCTAAAAACGAATATATAGACGGAGTGCTTTTCTTTAACCCCGGAAGCGCCACAGACACGGTGTTCGCGCCATACCGCTCCTATGGCATTCTGGAGATAAAAGACGGGGAAATAAAAGCGGGGATAATCAAATTATAATGGATAGACTATGGGCTCCATGGCGGAGCAAATTCCTGAAAATCAAAAAAATCAAAGGCTGTATATTCTGCGTAGATAAGAAAACAGGCGGAAGGAATTTTATATTAAGGAAATCCAGGTATTCTTTCGCGATGCTCAATATATATCCTTACAATAACGGCCATATAATGGTGGCGCCTCTGAGGCATGTAAGAGATTTAAAAGGATTGAATGATAAGGAGCTTGCGGATATAATAATACTTACGAGGGATATGCAGGGGCTTCTTGAAAAAAAGCTCAAGCCGCACGGTTTTAATATAGGGATAAATACAGGCAGGGTGGCTGGCGCAGGATATGAGGATCACCTGCACATACACATAGTGCCCAGATGGAATGGCGACACCAACTTTATGCCTGTGACAGCGGACACAAAGATCGTGCCACAGGCACTGAAGGAACTGTACAAAATATTAAAGTAGGGGACGGTCACTGACCGTTCCCTACAAATTCATATATGCTAACCCGCAAGGATATAGAGAAGAGAGAGGCTGGCACGCTGGCGCTTTACGCGATGCGCTCCAGCGACACAAGAGGCAGAAAATACCCTGAGGCCGAGCCTAAGCACAGGTCTGTATACCAGAGAGACAGGGACAGGATAATACACTCCACTGCATTCAGGAGGCTGGAATATAAGACGCAGGTTTTTGTAAACCATGAAGGAGATTATTACAGGACCAGGCTTACTCATACCTTGGAGGTAAGCCAGATTGCCAGGTCCATAGCCAGGGCAATGTCCCTGAACGAGGACCTGGTAGAGGCAATAGCGCTTTCCCACGACATAGGCCATCCGCCTTTTGGCCACGCAGGAGAAGAAAGCCTGAAGATGCTCATGAAAGAAAACGGCGGATTTGACCATAACCTGCAGGGCCTGAGGGTAGTGGAAGAACTTGAACTAAGATACCCTGATTTTCCAGGATTAAATCTCACGTGGGAGGTCAGGGAAGGGATAAATAAGCACACCACCATGTTTGACAGGGCTGAAAAACTGGAAGAATTTGACCCCAAGGCATCTCCCACCATGGAGACGCAGGTAGTGGATATAGCTGACGAGATCGCTTACGACAACCATGACATTGACGACGGATTGACCTCCGGGCTCATTGAAGAAAAAGGGCTTCTTGAGCTCAGGCTCTGGAAAGACGCCTCAGGGTTCGTGAAAAAGGGGAGAGGCGATCTGCCGGACAAAATTAGAAAATACCAGGTAATACGAAGGCTGATAGACACACAGATAGAGGACCTTCTGTCAGTGTCAGAGAAAAATATAAAGTCCGCCGGGATAAAAAAAGTCTCGGATGTGAGAAAATACAAAAAAAGAATCGTGGTATTTTCCGGAGAGATGCAGAAAAAAAGAAAAGAGTTAAGAGGGTTTCTCATGGATAACCTCTACAAGAATTTCAGGGTAATCCGAATGTCTGACAAGGCAAGGAGGTTCATAAGCGAGCTTTTCGCGGTTTACCTCCAGAAGCCTGAACAGCTTCCGCCGTCAGACCAGCAAAAGATAAAAAAATCCGGAATCTACAGGGCCATTTGCGATTACATAGCAGGCATGACCGACAGGTACGCGCTTGACGAGTACAAAAAATTATTCGACCCATATGAAAGAGTCTGACAGAAAAG
Organism: Candidatus Omnitrophota bacterium; assembly: GCA_030691625.1. Taxonomy (GTDB): domain Bacteria; phylum Omnitrophota; class Gorgyraeia; order Gorgyraeales; family Gorgyraeaceae; genus UBA10183. Next base: position 10,971 of record JAUYDX010000073.1, read on the forward strand.
AAAAATACGATTTTTTAATACGGTTTTCCAAAAGCAGTTCCATATCCGCTTTCAGGAAGATCTGCCTGAAGGTCCTTAAAAAAGGGCGGTGCTCCTTTCTTGATTCAGAATACAAGCCTGTCAAATGCGTAGGGGAATGCAGGCACTTGAAACTTGGAAAGTACCTCGCCATGATGAAATCCAGCCACTTAAGGGAATATATGGCTTTCAAGTGCAGCTGCAATAAAGTCTGCCTTTCCTTTCCTATTGTGCAGGGTTCCAGCGTGTACGGCCATGTGCTATTCATGCACCTGGATAGCGAACCGAAAAAAAGCGCGATAGACGCCATCAGGATTTCTATGGACATGGCCCTGAAAGAATTCCAGAAAGAACAAGAGTTGAATAAGCTTTACGAAACAATCAGGCCGAGGGCAATAGCGCTTTCCACTATACACACCATCCACAGGCTTTTGAGCTCAACCCTGAATATGGACGAGCTCATAGAGCGCATTGCCAGGCTCACCCTGCAGGTCATGAGGTCCAGGCATTGCTCTATAATGCTCCTGGATGAATCAAAAAAATACCTTATCCCGAAGGCCGTAATAAACCTTGATAAAGAGATACTCAGGACTGATCCGCAATACAGGAAAATACGGCTTGGCGTCAGGATGGAAGGCAAGGTGGCTAAAACAGGCAAAGTAGCTATTTTAAAAAATTCAGTGTGCGTGCCGCTGGTAGAAGAGGAGATAATAGGGGTTATAAGCGCGAGGGACAAGATAAACGACGCGCCTTTTGACAGATTTGAGCTCGAGATCCTTATCACCCTCGCGGAGCAGGCCGTGATCGCCATAAAAAACGCGCAGATGTACGAAGAACAGGAGAGGATGGCGTACGGGAGCATAAAAACGCTCGCAGCTCTTCTGGATTCCAAATCCCCTAACACGTTCACCCACTCTGACCAGTTTGTGAAAATGGTCCTGGCAATAGCGGAGGAGATTAAACTCCCGAGAGAAGATATAATAAATCTGCATTACGCCGCGCTATTGCCCGATACCGGAAAGTTCAGCGTGCCTGATGAGATCCTGAAAAAACCCGGAAGCCTTTCCCGTAAAGAATACGACATTGTAAAAAAGCAGCACCTGGAGAGCATTAAAATAATAGAGCACATGGAATTTTTAAAGCCCGCTATCCCCATAATTAAGCATCATCATGAAAGATTCGATGGCAAAGGCTATCCTGACGGCCTGGAAGGAAACCAGATACCAGCGGGAGCCAGGATAATGGCAGTGGCAAACGCGTTTGAGGCAATGATCTCAGCCAGGCCTTATAAGGGCAAAAAGATAAGCGCAGCCCAGGCAATAAGGGAAATAGTAAGAAATAAGGGCACGCAGTTCGACCCCCGGACAGTGGACGCATTTATCAAAGTCGCTGAAAAACCGGAATACAGAAATATTTAGGGGGTTTCTTTATGAAAAACATAAAGCGCCTTTTTAAAAATGAGGCGGCGAGAAAGATATTGCTTTTTTTCAATGAAAACCCTAACTGCATAGATACGGCAAAGGGCATATCCCTGTGGATAGGCGGAGACATAAATGTTATCCAAAAGGCCCTGGCCCAGCTGGTCAAGGAAGGCGTGATCACGATCCACCAGGCCGCCTCTACAGCTGCCTATGCGTACACGAATAATAAAGAAATAGTTAAAAAAATAGAGAAATATATAAAAAGTATGCTATAATTTACAGATTAAATAAACCTCGCAGGTTACCTCATTAACCGCTTCAACCTACGAGGTAACCTGCGAGGTTGGGGTGGTTATGAAATCCCAGGAAAAGATAGACGACCTTTTTGATTCCCAGGCAGCGGACAAAAAAATCAGGAGAAAAACCAGATTCCTTCTGCCTGATGTAAAGAACAGCATCACCATTTCCTATGAAACAATGATATTCTACATCATAGGCTTTGTAATGGCGTGCATAATAGTTTTTTCCCTGGGGGTAGAAAAAGGCAGGTATGACGAAAAAGAAAGGCGCTTGACAGCTGCGCAGCAGTCTGCGCAGAATATCCAGCGCGAGGTAAAACAGGAACCTAAAAAAGGAGTTTCAAATGTCGCTGCATCCAAGCCTAAAAACATCAAAAGCAGGTAAAAAACACAGGACAGTCTTAAAGAGATACGAGAGATTGACCGCGCTGAAGGAAAAAGGCATTTTAAAAGACGAGGACTCTGTCTTTGGGATGCCAAAACTTAAGATAGTAAGGGTCAAGGTAAAGAAGGAAGTGAAGGAAGAAAAGCCGGCAGAGGGAGAAGTAGCAGCCACTGCGGCCCCGGCAGTAAAAACAGCAGCGCCGGCAGCAAAGACAGCCTCCAAGGCAAAAGAGGAAAAGAAAAAATAATCTCGAATGGTTCTCGACTATGCTCACGTGCATGGTCAATATGACCGCTCGAACAATACTAATATTCTTCGAGCGGTCACGAGAACTTATCGTGTGAGCGGAGTCGAGAAGTTATAAGGAGGGTACATGAGATACATAATTGGACTAACGATGCTTTTTTCTTTATTTACCTTCACGGCCTTTGCTCAGGACAATGATATAGAAGAAAAATTCCCTAAATCCGGTTATATCAAAACCGGCTCCGCTGAGGTAAAGGCAGGGGATAACGCTAATTTCGAGACGCTTTGCACCCTGGAAAAATCAGACGCTGTGAAGATAGTAGGAAAACGCTACAGCTGGTACAAGGTAATATTGCCCAAAAAGGCATCTTTATATATCAGCAGAGATTATGTAGCGCTCACATCTGACGAAAAGGGCATAGGCATAGTGACTGGCACCAGCGTAAATTTAAGGTCAGGGCCAGGCACAAGATACCCTATACTCGGTGAGATATCCAAGCCTGCTAAGGTCTATATATTATCCGAGAACAACGGCTGGTATAAGATAGAACCTCCTTACGGCACAGCGGGCTGGATAAATTCCAATCAGATAGCTGTAACAGAAGATGACCAGATAAAAAAATCCGAGCAAGAAGAATCTGAATCCAAACAGAAAGAAACAGCTGTTAAGAAAACCTCACCCGACCTTACAGCCATAAGCAAGACTAAGAAAGAAGATGCGATAGATTCTACTATAAGACTTAACGCGAATTTTCCACCGGCCAAAGAAAAAGGCAACCTGACTATCCGTTGATGAGCACTGTATTAAGCCTTCTGATATTTTTTTTCGCGGTCATCATACACGAATATGCCCACGGCTGGGTAGCATGGAAGCTGGGCGATTCAACCGCAAGGTTCATGGGAAGGCTCACGCTAAATCCGATTGCCCACATTGATCCAATAGGCACAATATTCTTGCCGCTTTTTCTCATTATAACGCATTCGCCTGTCCTTTTTGGGTGGGCAAAGCCAGTACCTGTGGATTTCTTCAATCTGAACAATCCAAAAAGGGATATGATATGGGTGGGCATTGCCGGGCCTGCGGCAAACATAATCTTCGCGATAGCCCTGTCATTACTCTTCAAGATACCGATCCTGACAGCCAGCCAGCTCGCTGTATCAGTAATCACGGCCGCTATCATGGCAAATCTGGTGCTAGCAGTATTTAACCTTTTGCCTATCCCACCCTTGGACGGATCAAGGGTGGCAATGGGATTTTTGCCGTATAATATAGGCGCGGAGTACGCTAAGATAGAACCATATGGCTTTATAATTATTTTTGGGCTTTTATGGTTAGGCGTCATCAATACGATAATCTGGCCGGTTGTAATTTTCCTGGCGCGTTTATTAGGCGTAAACCTCGGGATGTAATATGAAAAGAATAAAAGTAAATTTAGGGAAAAGAAGCTACGACATATTGATATGCTCCAACGAGCTCAATAAGCTGGGGCCAAGCCTAAAGCGTTTAAATATAGGAAAAGACATTTTAATAGTCACGAATCCGGGCATAAAAAAGCTTTTTGGAAATAGGGTGAAAAATGCCCTGATTTCAAGCGGGTTCAGCGCAAGATTTGAAACAGTGCCTGAAGGAGAAAAGGCTAAATCAGAAAAAGAATGCCTCAGGCTCTTAAACAATATTTCTAAATTCGATATAAAACGCAGGGTATTTATAGCGGCGCTTGGAGGAGGGGTGGTAGGCGACCTGGCAGGTTTTGTAGCCAGCGTATATAAAAGAGGTATACCTTACGTACAGATCCCCACAACGCTCCTCGCTCAGGTGGACTCAGCTATCGGAGGCAAAACCGCTATAGACTTAAGCGCGGGCAAAAATCTGGCAGGCGCTTTTTACCAGCCCAGGCTTGTTTTCAGCGACATGCTATTCCTTAAAAGCCTGCCTGAAAAAGAACTGGCCTCAGGCATGGCAGAGGTAATAAAATACGGCGTCCTGGGGTCTGCGGATCTTTTTAGATTTGTAGAGAATAATCTTAAGGACATTTTGAGGCGCGATAAGTCAAGCCTTTTACGTGTAGTTTATGAATCCAGCCTTATAAAGGCCAGGATCGTAGAGAAAGACGAGATGGACAATAAAGGCGTGCGCGTGGTTCTTAACCTGGGACATACCATAGGCCATGCTATAGAGGCCGCGTCCGGTTACGGAAAAGCTTACAACCACGGCCAGGCAGTGGCCCTCGGCATATTGGCCAGCGTTTACATAGCGCGAAAAATGGGATTATTGAAAGACGCTGAGAGCGAAAGGATAAAAAAATCGGTTAAGAACGCGGGCCTTCCCGTTAGATTGAAAAATATACCGCTGAAAAATATTTTAAAGCCCATGGGCCACGATAAAAAGTTTATCCACGCTAAAAACCGCTTTGTCCTGCCTGTCAGAATAGGCAGGGTGACTGTAAGAGAAGGGATCCCGGAAAACCTCATCATAGATTCACTTAAATCCCTTTCGCTTTAAACAACTTTACATTGAGACAATGTCTGGATGTAAAGTTGTTTAAATTTAGAGGTGGCTATGCATCTGGACTTAAGGAAAGATAAAACCAGGCTTAGGAAACTTAAGGCGTTTGAAAAATCTATAAGGTACAGGTTTAGAAACAAGTTTTTGCTGAACCAGGCCTTTACGCACAAATCCTTTGCGAATGAGCGGAACATGGACCGCTCCAGCGATAACGAAAGACTGGAGTTCCTCGGAGATTCTGTGTTGGGCATAGTCATGAGCCACACGCTTTACAACGAATATCCGGGCGAAGACGAGGGAGTGCTCACGCGTTACAAGTCGCAGTTGGTGAGCGGAGAAACGCTTGCCAAAATAGCAAAAGAAATAGACATGGGCGAATATATACTGCTGGGAAAAGGCGAAGAGGCGTCAGGCGGAAGAAAACACATGTCAAACCTAATGTGCAGCCTGGAGGCCCTTATAGGCGCGATCTTCCTTGACGGAGGTTTAAAACCGGCTCACTCATTTATAACCAGGGTGTTTCAGCCTGAGATACAGCTTGTAAAAGAGGGAAAGGGTTCCAAGGATTATAAATCCATATTCCAGCAGATGATCCTAAGAAAATTCAAAGTCACGCCTTCGTACCGCATCCTATCTGAAATAGGCCCTGACCACAAAAAGCATTTCATCGTAGAGGCTGTCGCAGCAGGCAAGCGATACGGCATAGGATCAGGCCCAAACAAAAAAAGCGCGGAGCAGGCATCTGCCAAAGAAGCCCTTTCCGCGCTTGAGAATGAATAGCTGCTGCTTTACATTGAGACAATGTCTGGATGTAAAGTTGTTTAAATTGTTTAAAGAATCCCTTATTGTTTTAAGCCTAAAATTATTTCGCTCCCGTCAGTCTTTTGAATCTTTACATTATCCCTGCTAATCAGGGTGATCTCTCCGCCGAGAAGACTATCGCCTTCCTTTACAATCCTGTCATTCACAATAGCCCATTTGCCCTTATCGCCGTACATGATCCCGTCCAATTTCACAATATCCCGCGCTTTTATAGGCCTTATCGAAACCTTTTGCTCTATGCTGTTAAGGGCCGACTGGACCGTATTCACAGAATCGGCGGGCGCAGCGCTATTTGGCCCAGACATGTTTTTATATAGAATAAGGGACCCGAAAAGAGACGCTATTATAAAAAGCGAAATAACTATAACAGCTGTCCATCTTTTATCAGCTCCGCGCGCGGTTTCAAGAATAGGGCCGGCTGTCCTTAAGTCTTTTACCTCAAATTCTTTCCTTGCTTTTTTCAAGGCGTCATTGACAATACTCATCAAATACCCCCTCTATTTCCTTTACGCATTTTTTAACCGTCTGGCTGTTTATTGTTTTTTTATCACCAGTGTATCCTGCCAGAAGGGATTTATCGCACAATATATTTATCAGCCTGGGTATGCCGCCTGAAAAACTGAATATCTCTTCAAGCGCGTCCCTGTGGAATATGCCATCAAGAGAACAACCTGCGACATTGAGCCTGTGGGAAACATATTTCTCCACCTCGTCCCTGGAAAGAGAGGAGATGTGGTACCTGACAGCTATCCTCTGGCGCAATTGCTTTAATTCGCTCGAGGCGAGTTTCTCCCTGAGTTCAGGCTGTCCCACAAGCACGATCTGCAGGAGTTTCTCTTTTTCTGTCTCCATATTTGATAAAAGCCTCACCTGTTCTAATAGCGACGGTTTTAAATTTTGCGCCTCGTCTATGATAAGCACCACGTTATTCCTCGCCTTTAGCTGCTCTAGCAAAAATTTATTGAGCGCGTTCAGCATCGTTATCTTGTTTTTATTTTTAACCTGTATGCCAAAGTCTTCCAGAATGGCCTGCAAAAGCTGAATCTCTGAAAGGTTTCCGTTAAGAATAAAGGCTGTTTTAGTATGCTGGTCCAATTTGTTGAGGAGGGCTTTACACACAGTGGTCTTTCCAGCGCCTATCTCTCCTGTGATCTCCAGGAATCCCATGCGCTCCTGGATCCCGTATTGCATGTGGCTGATAGCTTCCCTGTGCTCCCTGCTGAGATAGAGGAAGTTCGGATCCGCTGTAACGCTGAAAGGCTTTTCTTTTAAACCAAAGAATTCTAAATACATAGCTTGAATTATTATAACACCCCAGACTATATAATAAAAGGAAAATCTTTCCCTCCAAACAACTTGACACTTGTGACATTGTCACAAGTGTCAAGTTGTTAAAATTTCGCTTGAAAGAAGGCTGTTCATGTGTTATATTCAATAGATTATAAAGGGGGAGTTAAAGATGATCGGAAGATTAGCTGTAATTTTAGCGGTAATAGCCATGTTTTGCGCGCCTGCGTATTCTGAGAGCATATTCAAGGACAAAAAAGTGGACTACGAGACCATATCTAGTGAGCAGGAAAAAGACCTCCAGACCAGAAAAGACGCTCTTAAGGGCAAGGCAATTTCCTCAAGCGGGATTTCGCAATCAGCATACAAGCAATCCACAAAAGCGCTATTGAGCCAGGCTTCGCTGAAAGATATTTCCAGCATCTATATTCCTGAGAATATTGGTAAGGTGGTTGAGGCGTATGAAGCCCCGAATTCCAAAAGATTAGTGGCGCATATACAGGACCTGCATTGTAACCCTGAGGCTGCGTTTAATATGGCGGGTATCCTTGAGATACTTGTAAAAGACTATGGGCTGAGCCTGGTATGTTCCGAAGGAGCGGAGGGAGAAGTGGACACGAGTTCTGTATCCAGTTTTCCTGACCCTGAAACAAGGGAAAAGGTGGCGAAACTCTTTGTGAATTCAGGCGAGCTTACAGGAGAAGAGTATCTCTCTATAACAAAATATCCAAAACTCCCTATCTGGGGAATAGAAAATAAAGAAATATATTTCCAGAATATAGATGAATTCAACAAGATAATGGCATTTAACCCTGATTCAGTTGTGTTTATAAACAACGCGAGAGAGGCCTTAAAAAATCTGAAGCCGAAGGTGTATTCCAGGAAACTCTTAGAACTGGACAATAAATACGCTGAGTACGAAACATCTGAAGGCGGTTCCTCTGATTATATCGAATACCTGGCAAAACTAAATCCCCAGGCCGCGGCAAAATATAAAAATATAAATATCTTCAGGGAAACATCAGGCATGGAAAAGGCGATAGACCAAAAAAAGATAATAGACCAGTCTCAGGCATTATTAGCGAAACTTCAATCAGCCCTGGACCCTGACGCCAATAAAAAAGAAATTGACACGCTTGTGGCCAAGGCCCTGCTTTTTAAGGATAAAAAACTCTCGCCTTATTCATTTTATTCATACCTGGACGAACTGTCAAAAACATATGTTAAAGACAGGATACCGGACTTTCCTGATTTGTTCATATACATAGGCTATCTGAATAAAGTAAATTCCCTGGACTCGATACAGCTTTTCCAGGAAATTGACGACCTCACATACGAGACCCTGGACCTTTTATCGGAAAACGACCAGCAAAAAATCCTGACAAAGGCGCTTAGAAACGCAGATATCATTGACGATCTTTTCAATATAAGCGTTTCAAACGAGCAGTATGATTACTATCTTAAAAATAAAAGTGACTTTAACGTGAATTTTTTCAAGTCCGCAATAACCGCGCTTTCAGGCTCAGGCGGAAATATTGATTACAATCCCGCGCTAATCGATAACCATCTCGCGGAACTGGAGCATTTTTACGATATAGCATATAAACGGGACATAGAGATGTCTGCTAACGCGTTGAAAAAGATAGAAGAGGCGAATGCCAAGGTAAGCGCCATAATCACAGGCGGATTTCACAGCCAGGGCATAACCAAAGCGCTGAAAGACAAGGGTTATTCTTACATTGTCATATCGCCTTATTCAAAAACACCCATAGATGAGGAGAATTACAGGTTTTTATTGTCAGGGAAACGCAGACCAATAGAAGATTTGATAAATGAGATGAACAAGGAATAATTAAGAAACCTCGTAGGTTGCGGGAAACCGCAACCTACGAGGTTGAGGCGGTTCTTAAAAGAAGGGGGTTAATATGTGGGGCGGAATAAACAGAAGAAAATTTCCAAGGGCCAGTTATCCATGCGTGATTACTGTAAAAAGAAAGGACCAGCCTGACGCATTGTCCACACAGACAGAGAATATAGGCATAGGCGGCATATGCGTGATACTCCCGAGAGACCTGGGGATATTCGCGCCTGTGGAGATAAACCTGGACCTGTTGGACGGCCAATCCACTATAGAATGCGACGGCACAGTAGCATGGGTCATAGCCAGCAAAGAGGATAAAAAGACAGAATCCTTTGACACAGGCCTGGAATTCACCAATCTAAAGAGAAAAGACGCCACCAGGATCAACTCCATAGTGGAAAAAGTCATAGATGCGCAATAACTTTGGATGTTTTAACCAGTTGACAAATAAGGCTTTAAGTGGTACAATTTATGTATGGAAGAGAATAGAAGGATAGCCCCAAGAGTATTGTTTGACTCGCCTGTCCGCTATTATCAAAAAGGCGACCAGAAGTACAACGACACTATAGGGAAAGACATCAGTAATAGCGGCATAGGGTTTATCTCCAACGAATTCATTCCAAAGAACTCCCAGATTGTATTCGAAATGCATCCCCCGTGGCACGCGGAACCGGTCCAGACCCTAGCGGAAGTCATGTGGGTAGCGAACCAGCCCCATTCTGAAAGATACTACATAGGCGCGAAGTTCTTAAGCCCCCTCATGGAATCATAGCCTCGCCATCTTGACAAAACCGATATCGCAGGGTATACTTTCTATCACTATGGCTCAAGAAAGAAGCAAACAAAGCATGACTAAGGTTTTTGCCCTCTTAAAGATACTGGACAAGGATAAAAGGTATGATCCTGAAGCGTATTCTTTTATCATGACAAGCCTGGACTACACCATGAAGAATCTCGGAAGAAAAGGCCACGTAACAGGCCAGGAACTTTCTGACGGGATCAAGGATTACGCGATGGAGCAGTTCGGGCCGATGGCAAGGCTGGTGCTTGAAAAATGGGGCATCAAATCCACCAATGACTTTGGCGAGATAGTGTTCAATCTCATAAATTCCGGCCTGCTCGGCAAGACAGCCCACGACCGCAAAGAAGACTTCAATAACCGCTACGACTTCAAAGAGGCATTTGACAAGTCCATAAAATACTCCCTATATTAATCTTTTTAAGCGCCTAAACAACGCGGCTAAACGAAAAGCTTGACTTTTAAAAAAAAGACTCTATAATACTATCATGAAAATCTTTAGAAAAGTACTGTATATTAATTTTTCAATAGCGCTTATTGCTCAGATATTTTTATTAAACACCTTTGCATATGGCATAAATGGGTCAGAAAAAAGTTGTCTTAGGCCTCCAGTTTTATCAACAATACAAAGGAATTCGGATTCCAAGTTAACAAGCCCAATGAGTGGAGTGGGCAGAATTGCCGTTGTATTGCTTTTAGGAATTGCTCCATACCTAATGCCTAGCCTTAATTCAGCTGCTGTATTAAATGAACAAATGCCCCCACCTGCTTTATCTACTGCAAACACCGCACAGATTAAAACAGATACCCTGCCAATGGTCAATGCTCTGAAAACCAATGTTTTCCCTGACGGCATGCCAAGAAGCTTCTGGGTGCCAAAGGATCCAGCTGCGGCCAGAACGTTCTGGGGAAACATAGGAAGAAATGATGTAGATGGCGTTATGGAAAGGATAATTATTAATAATGGCATGGTATTGTATGATGGGGCAGGATGGATGATCGTCATGGCAAACGAAAAGAATTTCAAGCAAGCCGATATAATGACCAATGTGCTTTCCTCGGGTTCATGGGGAAAGCTTCATACTATACGAGCCAGTGAACCGCCTTTCAAATATCAAGGCAGAGAATTACCGGGAGAAAATTCCTATTTCTTCAGGATTATTACTCACACATGGGAGCAAAATGACCCCTTGGACAACAAAGATCACATACCTGGCTATCCTGGCCCAAGTTATGACAATAGTTTAATTGTATGGGCTGACCTGGAGGCCTGTAACAGGCGAAAACGCCTGGGCAATAACCGCGCTTCTACAGGCTGCGTATCTGAAATATAACGGCAAGATACCTGCTCAAAGTAATGAATTAAAGGTGGCTGAAAGCATTGTCCCGGCAATGCAAGCCCTACAGACCAAGATAGGGGCTATTTTATACGCCCCAGAAGGAACATTTGGAGCAGATCCAGGCACCATCTCCAATGAAAACAATTTCTCTGCGTATGCAGCGCTTAGGATGGCCAACCAGGCTACTGGCAAACCTCTGTATCTACAAATGATGCAGGCCCAGGAGCAGTTTTTAAGGAATTATGGATTTGATAAGGCCAATAACCTATTTTATCAGGGAGGCATATACAGATCTGGAAAATTTATTCCTGAACGCGCCTTTGCAGTTGACTGTCAGACATGGGCTATTTCTGTTTTGGGGCCTGAAGTTATTGATAGATGGTTTGGGGACGGCACAGCTTACAAGATGTGGAAA
>JAUYDX010000075.1 GCA_030691625.1 Candidatus Omnitrophota bacterium
AGTTTACATATTATCGCTGTACTAAGAGATATACAAATTGCTCGCAGAAATATATCCGCGAAGAGAATCTCATAAAGCAAATCAGGGGCATTTTTCAAAAAGTTTCTTTATGTGATGACTGGACAACTAATATTTTAAAAGAATTAGAAAAAGATAAAACTCATGATGTCCAATCATCACATCCCCATCAGCAAAATCTCGAACATGATATTAGTATTTTAGATACCAAGATAAATAAACTTATAGACCTCTATCTTGAAGGTGGTATTTCAAAGGAAATCTATGCCAAAAAGAAAGCCGAACTCCTTAATAATAAGAAAACTTTACAGGAATCTATGAAAGATTTTGCTGATGGGGGTAATAATTGGTTCGAACAAGCAAGGTCATTCGTAACTACTTTGAATCAGGCGAGTTGTATACTTCGTGAGGGAAATTTAGAATCCCAGAAAGAATTTCTAGAAAAAATTGGTTCGAACTTTATTTTAAAAGAGCGGCGCTTGATTTTTTCGACGGAAAATGCCATTTCCGACTACCTCAAGTGCGCCCCGTTTTCCGAGTGGTGGAGCAGACGGGGTTCGAACCCGTGATCTCCACAATGCCATTGTGGCGCGATACCAACTTCGCTACTGCCCCCTTGTACTATAAATTATTAGATAAAGGATTATATCACAAATATTCAGGATTATAAAGGGTAAATTGCTTGAGTCGTACATATTCCACTTGCCAGCCCTGGCAGGCTTTCGAAAAGACGCTCGTCCGCCCCAGCGTGGCGGACTTCGCTCCGCGCCGATTCTCGCTCGCCCTGCCGCAGCCCTGAGGTCTGAGGCACATTAGAAAAATTTTGGCAAAAGTCCCCAAGGATTTACAGCACGCAAATGGCGGAACATACCCAGCCGATTTTTACATATAGTATTTAATCATATATAAGGCGAGGGAATACCGCCAAATTTGCGAGCTGTAAACCGTATCGCACGGCAAAATTTTTCAGTGCCGAATGGCCTCAGGGCTGCGGCAGGGCACCATGCCCGCCCCGTTCCAAGTCTAAGAGATATCCTCAAGGGTCTCACATAGACTTGGAACGGGGCCCGCTCGAATCGGCGAGGCTTTTCTCAAAACCTGCCAGGGCTGGCAAATACCTATTTAGTCCTGATAATTGCCGAAGCCTTGAGGTCAAATGGGTTTGTCCTTATGGCGAGAGAAAATAGATACGGATAATTACTGTAGAGATGCCGCATATATATTATCCATTCCACTATGAGAAGTGTGTATGCCCTCTTTATATCGCCTTCCAGATGTTCATAATCAGGCGCTGGAAGATGCCTTAATTCAGGCCTTGCGGATAACTCTTCAGTGAGATGAAAAACCGCCCATAGTAAGGCTGTAAAAGTCTCATGCTCGAGTAAATTTGGGTTTTCAAGAAGCCTTAAAAGGAATTCCCGCTTTTCTCCCAGGAATTTTTTCAGATGCTCAGCGTCTCCTTTAAGTATCTCTATTTTGGGCTTATGACTGTTAAAGATTTTTTTCAGATAATAATAATCGTTCTGTTTCCATTCCTTTGGAATCACGAGATGTTCGCCCAGATATTCGGGACTAGTGTCAAATCTCCAAAATATCCTTAATAGCTCAATGCCTGCCTCGCTGAAAAAAGCGCCTATAACCATATTGAGCTTATTGAACATATTTCGGCGTTCCTGTCTTGTGATAAGCTGGTCCACTATCAATGTCACAAGCAGGATACTTAATGGGAGAAACGCCAGGTCAATCAAAAAATAATATACATTATCCTCTCCCTTGTGAAATATGGAATAATTTATAAGGTATATTGAAAGAGAGATCCCTATAAGCGCTACGCTCAATAATATCTTCCAGTTTATCTTTTTCATCTACCCCTCCATCTCTATCTCAGAGGATATGCCCATCTTTACGTATATGGGCCGGACTATCTTTTTCAGATAAGGCACCCTGAACGCGAATATTACCGCGGCTATTATGCAGGAAATCCCGCTTATTATCAATGTATTTCTGGCGCCAAGCCCTGTGGCGAGCCACCCTGCCAATAGGCTTCCTATGGGCGCCATGCCCATAAACGCCATTGTGTAAAAACTCATCACCCTGCCCCTTTTATCGTCATCAGCTATGGTCTGTAAGATTGTATTGCTCGATGCCATCTGCACCATTATCCCAAAACCCGCTATAAACAATAATAAAAGCGAAACCCACATCACATACGAGAGAGAAAATAATATTATACCCGCCCCGAATATCCCTGTTGAGATAGGAAGCATATTGCTCAAAAGAACCGCGTTCTTCTTAGAGGCCAGATACGCTGTCCCTGTAAACGCTCCCAGGCCCACTGCCGCCATTAAAAACCCGAGAGTATGCGGTCCTCCGCCAAGAACATCCTTTGCGAAAACAGGCATAAGCACCGCGTACGACATGCCCATCATGCTTATTACGCTCAATAAAAGCAATATATCCCGTATAGGCCTGAATCCAAACACGTAATCAAATCCTTCCTTTAAATCCTTTAATATATTATAAGGCTTTTTTTGAATCTCCGCCTTATCGCTGGCAGACATCTTCATGGCCATAAGCGAGATAATCACAGCTACATAACTTATCCCGTTTATCACAAAACATACTCCTTCCCCAACCATTGCTATCAAAAGTCCTGCTATTGAAGGTCCAATCAATCTCGTGACATTGAACATCATGGAATTCAGCGCGATCGCATTACCGAGATCTTCTTTTCCGTCAATCATCTCTGTAAGAAAAGCGTGTCTCACAGGTATATCAAGAGCGCCGATGCATCCAAGAAATACGCCTAAAACAATAATATGCCAAACTTCGATATTGCCTGTTAATGCCAGAAACCCCAGTGTAAATGCCTGGATCATCGCGAGTGACTGGGTAAAAAAAAGCATCCTGCGCTTATTATGCCTGTCAGCCAGGACACCTGCAAAAGGCGTAAAAATAAACGCGGGTATCTGGCTTAAAAATCCTACAAGGCCCAGCATAAAAGCTGAATCAGTCATCCTGTAAACAAGCCAGCTCATGGCGATAGTCTGCATCCATGTGCCTGTAAGCGATATACCCTGGCCTATGAAAAATATCCTGAAATTCCTGTATTTTAACGCCCTGAAAACCATATTTTGCGCCTACCAGTCGCTATTAACTGTTACATTCTGTTCTAATCTGGATAGTATCATTGAACTATCAATAAACCTGGAGAGCTTATTAAGCTGGCTCATGTAACCTCTATTATTCTCGCGGTGGAATGTTATAAATAAATCTGTCTTCGCCCTGGTAAGCCCCACGTAAAATAGCCTCCGCTCTTCTTCCACACTTTCATCATCCCCTAAAGAAAAACTTACAGGGAACACACCGTCAATAAGCCCTATCAAAAACACAGCCTCCCATTCCATGCCTTTCGCGGAATGTATAGTAGAAAGCGTAACCTGATTTTTATGGCCTGCTTCATGGTGCCCTCCCCCGTGATCAGGAAGCTCTATGGCAAAATCGCTCAATAGATCCTGAAGCGAGTCGTATCTATAGGCGATCTTTTTAAGGGTCTCAAGGTCGTTTATCCTGGTATTCCAATCGTCAAACCTTGATTTCATGAGGGGGCTGTAATAATCAAACACTCTCTCGAACCTCTCCCCCACCTTGGCGTTATCCGCGGAAATATTTTCTATCAATGCCTTAAACCTCAGAAGCCCGCTGGAATATTTAAACCCTTTTTCGTATTTTGAAAGCGGGCCTTTGGTTATCCCGGCTATATTTTCCTCTTGTATAAAATCCTTTGAGATCTTCGCGGATGTCCTTGGCCCAATGCCTTCTATCAGCTCCAGGGCCCTGTGCCAGGCCAGTTCATCCTTGGGGTTCATTACGAGTTTCAGGTGCGCCACCAGGTCTTTTACGTGGCTAGATTCATAAAATCTCATCCCGCCCATCAGCTGATAAGATATGCCTCTTTTATTCAGCTCCGCCTGCAATGCTATTGATATGTAACTTGATCGGAACAACACACATTGTTTCTCAAAAGGCGTGCCGTTTCTCCTTAATTCATTCATCTTATCCGCTATCCATCCGGCTTCTTCATAAGCGTCGTTAAAAAACCACATCTGTGGCCTCGCGCCTTTGTGTTTCAAGCCTGACACAAGCCTTTTTTCATATTTATTTGTCATTTCCGAAAGCACAGAGTTCGCTGCGTCCAGTATAGGCTGGGTGCTCCTGTAATTTTCCTCCAGCTTGATAACCGTACAGCCGGGGAACATGGCTGGAAAATCCATTATATTTTTATGCGTGGCCCCCCTGAAACCATAGATACTCTGCGCGTCATCCCCAACCACCATTATATTTTTATGGTCTTTGGCCAGTAAATAACTTATATCGCCCTGAAGCTTATTTGTATCCTGATACTCATCCACCATGATATATTTATACTTATCAGCTATCAGTTTTCTGACAGGGCTGTTTTCAAGAAGTTTCTTGAAATAAATAAGCATGTCATCGTAATCCAGATAATTCTTTTCTGTCTTATACCTCACGTATTTTGTCTTAACGTTTTTTATATACTCGCTGTATTCCGCGAGATGCGGGTATTCTTTCTCGATAATATCTTCTATAGGCTCGTGTTTATTTATAGACATGCTGATTATGCTTCTTATGGTGCCTTTTTTTAGAAATTTTCTGTCCTTTTCCGAGATATCCAGCCCGCCAGAACATTTAGCCACAGCGTCTATGGCGTCAGATTCATCCAGGATGGAAAATAAGTTTGTGAAACCCACCGCATTGGCATAGCGTTTCAATGCCTTATACGCGAATGAGTGAAACGTCCCCCCTTCCACCATCGCGCATCTTGGATCGTGATTTGAAGCCCTGGAAAGCATTACCCTGGAGGCGTTTCTGGTAAAGGTAAGCAAAAGTATTGAGGATGGCTCTATCCCGCTCTGAACAAGGTTCAATACCCTGTATTCTATGACCCTTGTCTTGCCTGAACCCGCGCCCGCTATAACAAGCACTGGCCCGTCTATCGTGGTAGCGGCTAAAAATTGAGATGGATTAAGATGTTTTTTAAGGTCTATCATATATTTATAATGGTTCTATTCGTCAGCCCTGGCTGGCCTAAAGAAAAGCCTCGCCGATTCGAGCGGGCATGGTGTCCTGCCGCAGCCCTGAGGCCATTCGGCACTGAAAAATTTTGCCGTCCGCTACGGTTTACAGCTCGCAAATTTGGCGGAATTCCCTCGCCTTATATATGAATAAATACTATATGGAAAAATCGGCTCGGTCAGTTCCGCCATTTGCTTGCTGTAAATCCTTGCGGACTTTTGCCA
>JAUYDX010000100.1 GCA_030691625.1 Candidatus Omnitrophota bacterium
TTTTCCTGAATTCAGGGTCAGTGGATTACGCGGCAGGCACGAGAGACTTAAAGGAAACAGGAGGCCTGGGGAAACTGATGCCTGTGACCGCAAAAACTAATCTGGTTGCCTCTATGGCCATCGCGGGAATACCGCCTTTCAATGGGTTTTTCAGCAAGGCCATAATTATTATAGCCTGCCTCGAGAAGGGATTTATCGGGTATGCGATTTGCGCTGTTGTAGGCAGTATTCTTACATTAGCCTCATTTATGAAGGTGCAGAAGTTTGTTTTCCTCGGAGAAGTAAAAGACAAATTTAAAAATATCAAAGAGGCGCCTTTTGCGATGCTATTTTCTGTAGTTTGCCTGGCTATAATATGCGTATTAGGAGGCCTTATGCTAATGCCTTCTTTGAGATTTTTTCTGGATGATGCGGTGAGTGTCGTATTGAAAGGCACGAGTTACGCTAACGTAGTGCTGGAGGCAGCGTCTAGACAATGAAAAGCAAATTAGTTTTGTTTATCGTTGGTTTTATAGTTTGGTCGCTTCTGACATGGCCTTTGGATTTTCAGCATCTGATAGTAGGCCTTGCTGTAGCGGCTTTCGTGGCTTTTATTACAGGGGATTTGTTTACCCCGTCCCTGCAAGCAGGGACGGGGTTCAGCCGCATAACCAGATATCTCTGGTTATGCTATTATGTGCCTATGTTTTTGTGGGAATGCCTGAAGGCAAATATAGATGTGGCGCTAAGGGTTTTAAATCCGAAGCTACCGATTAATCCCGGCATCGTGAAGGTGAAGACTACATTGAAATCCGACACGGGGCTGACATTCCTGGCGAATTCCATAACGCTCACTCCGGGGACGCTCTGCGTGGATATAGACGCTGAAAAAGGCATATTGTATATTCACTGGATTGATGTAAAGACTCAGGACGCGGACAAGGCTACGGAATTGATTGTGAAGCCTTTTGAAAAAATTCTAAAAAATATATTCGAGTGATCTCTATGAAAAATCTAAGATGGTTAATGGGTTTCGGAATCCTGGCAGCCAGTTTAGTGTTTATAATGTTATATCCGATACCATCGTTATTGAGCTGGCAGTCCGGGTTTCTGGCGCACTCGTTTTTCATTCTTATGCTTTGTTTTGTCATGTGCCTTTTCAGGGTCATGGCAGGCCCGACCCCGGCGGACAGGGCAGTGGCGATAGATACTCTTGGAATTTTAATAGTAGGTTTTTGCGCGATTCTCAGTATTCCTACAGGGAGAGACTGGTATCTGGATATAGCGATTGCGTGGGCATTGCAGAGTTTTATAGGCGCCCTTGCGCTGGCAAAATATTTAGAGGGGAGAGGGTTTGATGAGTAATTTACATCATGCAGCCGGTATAATATTTATTGTTATCGGGCTTGGGTTTGATGTATTCGGGTGCATTGGTTTACTCAGGCTTCCTGATGTCTATAACAGGCTGCAGGCTACAACCAAATGCGTTACTTTAGGCACATGCAGTATCCTCTTAGGCACGTTTATATTAAAGGGATTGGGTACGACAGGGGTAAAGGCAATTCTAGTGGCGATATTTCTGCTTCTTACTTCGCCTGTTGCGGCGCACGCGCTCGCAAGAGGCGCCCATAAATCAGGCGTGAAGCTCTGGCCTAAGAGCGTGGCGGATAAATACGAACAGGACGGCAACTGATGCGGTATCCAAAGTTAAGAGAATTAATGGAAGCGGTCAGGGCATTGATACAGGGCCCGTATACGTCTAAATTTCCGTTTAAGCCGCACGTGCCTGAAAAGCGTTTCAGGGGAAAACCTGAATATTTTAAGGACGGGTGCGTGGGATGCAGGGCATGCGCTGAGGTCTGCCCCACGGGGTGCATAGAGGTGAAAGACACGCCTCGAGCTGAGATCCCTTTAAGGAGGCTGGAGCTGCGTTATGATTCGTGCATATTCTGCGGCCAGTGCCAGGCAGCGTGCATTACGCAGGAGGGCATAAAGCTTTCCAATAAGTTTGATTTGGCTATATTCGACAGGACCCAGGCAATAGAGTCTGTTGAAAAAGAATTGGCGTTATGCGGAGCCTGCGGCTGCGTAGTAGGGGCAAAGGATCACCTGGCCTGGGTGGCGAAAAAATTAGGGCCTTTAGCTTATTCCAGCCCCACCTCTTATTTATCCGCATTAAAAGAATTAAAACTCGCATATCTTGAAGTAGGGACAGAACAATGTTCTGTCCCTACAGAAGAACTAACCCGCCAGGACAGGATGAAGATACTCTGCCCCAAATGCCGCAGGGAAGTAACCCTTAATACATAAAAGCCAAGTTTAACTCAGTTTTAAGGTAATACCTTAAACAACTTGACACTTGTGACATTGTTATAAGTGTCAAGTTGTTGGCTTGACAATGGGGTATTGGTGTGATAATCTTTTTATTAATATGGCTATTATAGAGATGGAATTGAATAAGATAAGGATAGACGAGAACAGGGGCGAGCAGGTGATCGTTCTCAAGGAAAAGGAGGGCAGCCGCATACTGCCCATTGTGATAGGGATAATGGAGGTCACTGCCATAAAGATGAAGATAAGCGGAGTGAACCCACCAAGGCCGATGACACATGATTTGTTCTGCAATACTGTCAGCCAGATAGGCGCCAGGATAGACAGCATAGTGATTACCAAGCTTGAAAATAACACGTTCTTCGCTAAACTCGTCATATCATTTGACAGCCGCACCATAGAGGTAGACGCAAGGCCGAGCGACAGCATCGCGATAGCCATACGGTCCAAGGCTAAGATTTTCGCGGATGAACAGGTTTTGGAACACGTCTCTAATTAGATATGGCCTTACCTTCAAAGGATAAAAATCCGGGACAGGCAGAGCACAGGAAGTATATAAGGCTTAATGTCGTATTCCCTGTGGAGTTTCAGTTTATAGATTCTGATACATCGGGTTCTATAAGCGAGATAAAACAGGGGTTTACCAGGAATGTGGCTAAGGGCGGCATATGCCTCGAGGTAAATAATCTGGAAGAAGGCTTTGAGCAGGCCCTGAAAGAAGGCAAGGTCAATTTAGACTTGAGGCTTCATGTGCCTCTGGCCAGGCCTGAGACAAAGGCCATCGCAAAGATTGCCTGGCACGAGAAGATAAAATCAGGATACCCCAATAAATATCTCA
Source organism: Candidatus Omnitrophota bacterium (assembly GCA_030691625.1). GTDB lineage: Bacteria > Omnitrophota > Gorgyraeia > Gorgyraeales > Gorgyraeaceae > UBA10183. The sequence continues at coordinate 3,149 of JAUYDX010000100.1, forward strand.
TAGGCCTTTCGTTTTTACAGATAGATAAAAAGGACAGCGACAGGATTTACTTCCACGCGCAGAGGATAATACTTACCCCTGCTATCATAGCGGTTTTCTTTTTCTTCCTGATATCAGGCCTGGCTTATTTTTATTCCATGGAAGTCAAATCAAGCTCTGAAAATAAAAAACTGGTACAGGAATTAAGCAGGCTTTCCGCGAAAAAGGCAGATCTGGAAAAGCAGATCATGGATTTGGATCAGGAGCATGAAGTGGTGGGGTGCAAGATTGTGCTGAATGACGATAAGATAGAAGAATACAAGGCCAGGATCGAGGATCTTGAAATGGTGGCGAAAGATACAAAGACAAAGGATAAGATAATAAGTTATTTAAAAGAGGACAAGTCCAGGACAAAGGCTGTTATCAAGCAGGCCCTTTATCAGAAGGCCAGATATAATAGGCTGCTCGCAAACATTGCCGTGGAAAACGCGTATTTGAAAAACAGGGTATCAAAACTGGCGAACCAGAAGGTTTCAGCGGAGGACAGCCTGAAGGATCTCCTGGCTTCTTTTAACCCGGTTGAAGAAAGGAATATAGCAGGGATGTATCAGTGGATAAAAAACCACCAGTCGCGGCGCACAGGCCTTGTTATAAGCTATGAGGGAGACAAGAATTTAGAGGAATGGGCGTTTACCTATGACCAGTCGCTCGCCTCGCAGTGCTTTACTCTGATGGGGGACCAGGACAACGCAAGGCGCATCCTGGATTTTTATAAATACAAGGCCCATAGGTCTGAAGGCGCTTTTGTGAATGGCTATGACGCTTATAGCGGTAAGGTTACAGAGTACAGCGCGCACAGCGGGCCCAATACGTGGCTTGGCATAGCGATTGTCCAGTACACCAGAAAATTCAAGGACGAGACATATCTTTCAATAGCGGAAGATATGGCCGGGTGGCTTATAAAGCTTCAGATGCAGGATAAGGATTTTGGAATAAAGGGAGGCCCCAGGTTTGAATGGTTCAGCACAGAGCATAATCTGGATGCCTATGCCTTCTTCGGCATGCTTTACAAGATAACAGAAGAGGCCGCGTATCTGGAGGCCCAGGCCAGGTCATTTGAATGGCTTAAGAAAAATTCTTTTAATAAACAGGAAGTCAGTTTCAACAGGGGAAAAGGCGACGCAACAATAGCCACTGATACATTCGCGTGGGCAATTGCAGCCATAGGGCCAAAGGTTTTGAAAGAATCAGGCATGGATCCGGATCAGATTATGGATTTTGCGGAAACCAACTGCCTGGTTACGGCTGATTACACGATGCAGGACGGGCAAAAGACAAAGGTCACTGGTTTTGACTTCGGGAAATACGAGCATATGGCAAGAGGCGGAATTGTGTCCACTGAATGGACAAGCCAGATGATAGTGTCATTTAAGATAATAGCGGATTATTATAAAGGACAAAAGGAATTCTATAAGGCCGCATATTATAGTAATAAAGCGGATTTTTATCTATCTGAAATAGAAAAGATGGTTATAGTAAGCCCTTCCAGGATTGGCCAGGGCCAGGGCTGTCTTCCATACGCGAGCCAGGATGATGTTGACACTGGCCATGGATGGAGGGTGGCTCAGGGCACAAAGACAGGTTCCACAGCAGGCACAGCTTACGCGATTTTCGCGCGATATAAGTACAATCCCCTTAATTTAGAATAATATGAAACGAAAAATATCCTATCTCGCGTCTCTCTTAGCGCTTCTCGCCACTACTTTAATTATAAATTTTTCAAGGCATGATGACCTGTCTTCAAATGGCTATACGGTAAGACATGTGATAGACGGGGATACCATAGAGCTTTCCGATGGAGAAAAGGTGCGGTATATAGGAATAGATACGCCAGAGGTCAGAGAGAGGACGGATTCAGGATGGGTTTATAAACCAAGGCCTTTCGGAGAAGAGGCGAAAGAGTTCAATAGAAAACTTGTTGAGGGAAAACGCGTGAGGCTGGAGCTTGACGTTCAGAAGAAGGATAAGTATAAACGGATCCTTGCGTATGTATATACAGGAGAGATGTTTGTTAATATTGAGATGGTGCGGCAGGGTTTTGCCATGATATACACGTATCCGCCGAATCTTAAATATTTAGAGCTATTTTTGGAGGCGCAGAAAGAGGCCAGGGATAATAAAAGGGGGCTGTGGGCCGGCCTGGAGGAAAATAAGATATCTACGTCTGACGCAAAAAATAATATAGACAGGGTAAGGATGATAGAGGCCATAGTTACGGATACCTACCTGACGGAAAAGATGCTAATACTGAAATTTAAAAATAATTTCACGGTAGTGATATATAAAAATAATATCCCTTTAAGGTCTAAGGACATAATCCGCTCGCCTAATAAGCATTTTAAGGGAAAGATGGTAAGGGTTTACGGCCTGATAAAGGAATACAAGGGCCATCCAGAAATAGTCATCCACGACATCTCCCAAATAGAAATCCTCCAGAATCCAATCTAACTTGGTTAGAATTACCAGAGGACAGTTTACATCCACATGTTCCTGTCCAGGCTTCTGTATTGTATTGCCTCTGATACATGGTCAGATTCGATGTTTTCTTTTCCCTCCAGGTCCGCGATAGTGCGGGAGACGCGGAGGATCTTATCGTAACAGCGTCCGCTGAAGCCTAATTCCGTAATAGCTGTTTTTAATAAGTCTCTGCTCGGGTCGTCTAATCTGCAGTATTTTTTTACAAGCCTGTAACTCATCTGTGAATTTGAAAAAATCCTGTCATCTTTAAATCTCTTAAGCTGGATGTCCCTGGCGCGCCTTACCCTTTTCCTTATAATCTCTGATTTTTCGCCAGAGGTTTCGTCTGAGAGGTCTTTATATTTGACAGAAGGGACCTCTATATGGATATCAATCCTGTCGAGAAGCGGGCCTGAGACCTTTGACAGGTATTTCTGTATCTGGTTAGGCGTGCAGTGGCAAACTTTCTTGGCATCTGTAAGGAATCCGCACGGGCAGGGGTTCATGGCGCAGACAAGCATGAATTTGGATGGGAATTTTACGATGCTGTTTATCCTTGAGACAACCACGTAGCCTTCTTCAAGAGGCTGTCTCAATGATTCAAGCACATTCCTGTGAAATTCAGGAAGCTCATCCATAAATAACACGCCGTTATGGGCGATACTAACTTCGCCCGGTTTTGGCACAGTGCCGCCGCCCACGAGCGACACATCAGAGGCAGTGTGATGCGGGGTCCTGAAAGGTCTTGTCCTTATAATAGAGCCTTTGGCGGGTATAAGGCCTGAGACGCTGTGGATCTTTGTAGTCTCCAGGGATTCTTCAATGGTCATGTCAGGCATTATAGTGGGGATCCTTTTTGCAAGCATGGTCTTGCCGCTTCCGGGAGGCCCGATCATTATTATGTTATGATTTCCTGCGCTTGCGATCTCCATGGCTCTTTTTGCAAGGAACTGGCCTTTTACATCTGAAAAATCCAGTTCGTAATCCTGAATTTCTTCTGTCAGCATTTCTTTGTCCTGGCGTACAGGTGATATGCAATTCGTATTGTTTAAAAAATTAGATACGCTGGAAAGATTTTTTAAAGGATAGGTATCCACACCTTCCACTATGCCTGCTTCACATGCGTTTTCTTCAGGCACTATGAGTTTTTTACCGGAGTTTTTCAGGGACATGGCTATTGGCAGGGCGCCTTTTATGGGCCTGAGCTTTCCGTTTAACGCGAGTTCTCCCAAAAACACAAAATTTTTAACAGCATCATGGTTTATCTGGCCCGATGCGGCAAGTATCCCTATCGCTATAGGCAGGTCAAACGAAGGGCCTTCTTTTTTGATGTCACAGGGCGCCAGGTTTATAGTGATTTTTTCAGGCGGATATTCGAACTGGCTGTTTTTTATCGCTGATTTTACCCTGTCCCTGGATTCCCTGATGGCGGTGTCAGGCAGGCCCACTATTACCACGTTCGGCAAACCCCTTGTTATATCAACCTCGATTTCAATAGGCTTTGCGTCAATCCCTATTGTTGCAGCTGAAAGTATCCTGGAAAGCATATGCCCCTCCTTTTGTAAACAACTTGACACTACAAACATTGTCACAAGTGTAAAGTTGTTTGGGTGGTGTTATTGTTGTTGTATAGTAGACACATCTGGAAGCGGTTTTCTTTCAAAAAAAAGGCAGGGACAGCATAATGTGCTGTTCCTGCCTTGACAATCTAGGTCTTATAAGGTATACTTCATTATAAAATAAACTATTATATTATAATCTATTATAAAGGAAGGCAATATTTTATGCAGAAGCGCTATTGGGTTGTTTTATCTCTAATCATTTCAATATGTTGCATAGCTCAAAATAATGGCTTTGCCGCAACAGTTGGAAATTCCCTGGATTTGGATATACCTGAAAGGTCAGCAATATTGCGCGAACAGGCTGTGGATCAGGCCTTGGACTCATACGAACAGGCAATAAAGCTAACTGCCTCGTTTGACGCAGAGTTTATATTCAATAAGGATTTACATACTACAAGCGAGGTCACCGGAGCTGAATTAAAAGGCAATTGGTACATGGCGAAATTAGGCATAACTATTTTAAACAGGGTGCAGCCGTATATTAAAATCGGCACATCTGATTTAGAAACAGAATGGAAACAAGGGTCCACTAAGATGGAAGTGGATGCTGACGGAGGGTTTGCCATTGGCGGAGGATTAAAGGCAAAGATATGGGAATTCGAGGACCTGGGCCTGAGGCTTACAGGGGATGTCCAGTACAGGACTACCGAGCCTGACGCCGGCACTATAACTGTCAGCGGGACAAGGGTTACTGATCCGGGGGCTACATTTGATGTAAATGAATTACAGGCCAGTTTGCTGGTAAGCAAAAAATTCGAGATACCGCTGAAATGGCAGAGTGTTTACGCAGTGCCTTATACCGGCGTAAGCTATGCTGATTCAAATGTGGATGTGCATTTTGTAAATACCGTGAATCCAGGGCTGGATTCATCGCTTTTCAAGGCGAATAATAAAAAATGTTACGGTTATGTGCTGGGATGCGATATAGTGCCCAGCTTAAGCAGCGCATTTATTTATAGCATAGAATTGAGATTAGTGGATGAGACCGCGCTGAGCCTGGGCGGGACAATGAAATTTTGAGGAGATATGGTAAAATGAAAAAAAATATCATACTAACCGCGATCCTTTTGGTATTTTTCTCAGGGGTTTCCTTTGCCGCGACTGTGGGCGGGGAGACTGATATGACTTTGCCAGAGTCGTCTTTCTTCTCCAGAGATAGCGCTATAAGAGAGGCCCTGGATTCTTACGAAACACCTGTGGCGATGAAGGCCGGTTTTGACGTGGAGTTTTTATCCAAGAAAGAACTTAATACCGCTACGGATGTCACAAAGGCAAAGATAGAAGGCCAGAACGTGAATTTTAAATTTTCAATGAATTACTCTGACGTGTTAGAGCCATATATAAAAGTAGGGACCTCAAACCTGAAGGTCAAATGGGAACAGAGAGGCGACAGCGTTACAGTAGAGGCTCAGCCAGGGCTTGTGTACGCAGGCGGGTTAAAGGCGAAACTTTGGGAATTCGCCTCTACTGGCATAAAATTGACGCTGGATGGCCAATACAAAAATACCCAGCTGGATGTTGATAAGGCCATGATAGGAGGTTCATCTACCGTTGCCTCTGCCACCAGCACGGCTTTTGATATAAAAGACTACCAGGTAAGTTTACTGGCCAGCAAGAAATTTATATTTCCAATGGGCGTCCAGGACTGCTACACAGTGCCTTATATGGGGCTTACCTGGTCGGATTCAGAAGTCAATGTGCATTTTACGCAGAGCACAACAGGCGGGATTTATTCCACATACGATGCCAGCAATAAAAATACATGGGGAGTTGTTTTGGGTATAGACATCATACCGTCTCTTCTCAGCTGGTATCTTTTCAGCTTTGAGTTAAGGCTTGTTGACGAGACAGCCTTCAGCATTTCAGGCACCATGAAGTTTTAGCCTCTTTTTAGCGCCCCCTCCAAACAACTTGACACTACAAACATTGTCACAAGTGTAAAGTTGTTGCGCCTATTTTCTTTTTGCTTGCCATTTGACCTATTACTTATATATAATATAAAAATAGCGCGCTGGCGCTAAAAGGAGACTGCGTGAGGGTTTTCGCGGGTAATCAGTTGTTCTTTACAGTTCTTATGGCGTGGCTCGTGGCGCAGACCATAAAGGCGGCTATAGGCGTTATACGCGAGAAGAAGTTTAATTTCAGGTGGTTTGTGGGCACCGGCGGCATGCCCAGCGCTCACGCGTCCACGGTATCTGCCCTGACCACGGCGGCAGGGATTACTTACGGATTCTCTTCCCCATTTTTTGCGATTACTTTTTTCTTCGCGTTTATAATAATGTTCGACGCCCAGGGCGTCAGGCGCCAGAGCGGGCACCAGGCAGAGGCCCTGAATAAGATCATAGAGGATATATACCTCAATAAGGGCATTCAGCAGGAGAGGCTGAAGGAACTTTTAGGGCATACACCCATACAGGTGTTTATTGGCGCCGCGATAGGGATTCTTGTGGCGCTTTTTTGTTATCGATAAGAAGAGGTTATACAAAAAGGAGGCAGGGTGAACAGGATACTGGCTGGGGTTGGGATAGCTTTTGCGGCAATAGGTTTGATAACGCTGATCATATTCGGCATAAAGAATTTTAGCGGCGATATGGACGCGAAGCCCATAGAGGCGCTTATTAAAGAGGGCAAGCTGGATGAGGCAAGGATAAGCGTAGACCAGATAGCTGAAAAGAAACCCGGAGCAAATGCCCTGGGAAAGCTGTATTTTGATGTGGCAGGCGCTTATGAAGCCAAGAATGACATAGTGAAGGCGCGGGAGATATACCAGCTGATACTTAAAAAATACCAGAATATAGAAAGCATCTCAAAGGTTCAGGATGCATTGGGCAGGCTTAACATCGCTATACTTTTTTCAAAGACTATAACTGATAAAGATACGCTTTACGAGGTGGAGCCGGGCGACACGCTTATAAACATCGCGAAAAAGTTCGGGAGTACCGTGGACCTTATAAAAACAGCGAACTCTTTAAGAAATGATAATATACAGGCGAGGTCCAAATTAAAGATTTCAAAGGCAAAATACAAGATACTGGTTGATAAGTCGCAGAACATATTGACGCTTTTAGGTGACAGCGATATCGTGAAGGTCTACCGCGTTTCAACAGGGGAAAATAACTCTACGCCTGCGGGTAATTTTAAGATAGTCAATAAAATAACAGATCCTGTCTGGTACACGGAAAAGGCCATAGTGCCTGCTGAAAGCCCTGAAAATGTCCTGGGCTCAAGGTGGATGGGGTTTAACCTGCCAGGCTACGGCATACACGGCACTACGTCTCCTGAAAAGATAGGCCAGCAGGCTACAAAGGGCTGTGTGAGGATGCTTAACTCCGAGGTTGAGGAGCTTTACAAGATAATCCCTGTCGGCACCGAAGTTATTATAACAGATTGAGGCGGTCATGAGCAGTATAGTATTGGATTTTGAAAGGCCTATATTGGAATTAGAGCGTAAGATCAACGAGCTAAAATCCCTTGCCTCTGACGGCAGTATTGATTTGGAGGAAGAGATAAAGACGCTTGAGGTAAGGCTGGAGAAATTGAAAAAAGAGGTTTTTGAATCCCTTACCCCGTGGCAGAGGGTACAGATAGCGAGGCATCCCAAGAGGCCTTACACAATGGATTATATTAACATGATCATGATGGATTTCGTGGAGATACACGGGGACAGGATGTACTCTGACGACAAGGCCATGGTAGGCGGGTTTGCCAAGATAGACGGGGAAAAGATACTCGCGCTCGGACATCTGAAAGGGAGAGACACAAAAGAGAATATTATGAGGAGTTTCGGCAGCGCTCATCCTGAAGGTTACCGCAAGGCAATGAGGCTCATGAAGCTTGCCAATAAATTTGATATCCCGATAGTCACGTTTATCGATACGCCGGGCGCGTATCCCGGCATAGGCGCGGAAGAAAGAGGCCAGGCAAAGTCCATAGCGTATAATTTAAGGGAGATGATGCTTTTAGGCGTGCCTATCATAGTTATTGTGATAGGAGAGGGCGGAAGCGGCGGGGCGCTTGGCATAGGCGTGGGAGACAGGGTGTATGTCATGGAGAACGCCTATTATTCCGTGATATCTCCAGAAGGATGCGCCGCTATCCTGTGGAAAGACAGGTTAAAGGCGCCAGAGGCAGCGGAGGTTTTAAAACTTACAGCGAAGGACCTGCTGAAGCTCGAGCTTATTGACGAAGAAATCCCGGAACCTCTTGGAGGCGCTCATCGCGATCCGGAAAAGGCTGCCCAGGCGATAAAAAAGGTCATAAAGAAGGCGCTGAAGGAATTAAAGGCGCTCCCTAAAGAAGAACTTCTAAAACTCCGCTACGAGAAATTCAGGAAGATGGGGTCTACAGCTTAGTTTTTAATAAAAATTTTTGCTATTTTATATTTACGTCTTAAGCAAGGCAGATCACTCTTATAGTATAACCATGGTAAAAGTTTAATAGAATCTTTTTTACAAAACCTCAAACTCCATAATTTTATTTTTCTTTCTTTTCGTTTCCAGCCGGACAAACTTCCTTTGATATCTAATAAGGTTTTTAATCTATCACGAATCCATTCCATATGCGATTTACTAGAAGAGCGTAATGTAACATATAATCTTCGATAGCTATAAGTTTTTCTTTTATATTTATTATGAGAATCTCTATATACAAAGATTGAACCATCGCCGTCTATATGCCCTCTAATAAAATCTGGGAAATGCTTATCTGATATTCGCAGAAGTTTTATTGTTTTTGTTTTGTTTGGAGTTAGGCCTATTTTTAATAGCCAGCTATATAAGGATATA
>JAUYDX010000095.1 GCA_030691625.1 Candidatus Omnitrophota bacterium
TCAAAATCATGGACAATAAGAGTATGTTCACAGATATTGTTCATGGAGCGCGAATCCTTTCAATATTCCTTGGCGCCTTTATGTTGGTTGGCGGTATGCTTCCAGCTATTTTTAATAAAGAGCGTTTCCATGACTTACCGAAACCTAAAAGAGAAAAGGGTGCTTGGAATGTTACGAAAGACTTCTTTAGCGGCTTTGCGATTACTTTCAAATGTCGTCCATTTGTTAAGCTTTGCGCGGCAACATTCTTAATCTTCAACGGATTCATGCTCGCTTCCGCCTTTTCAGCCTATGTTATTTTCTTTTATGTTTATGCCGGCGATTATTCAAAAGGCGGAACATTGCTCGGTTGGTTTGGATCGATTAGTTCCGCGTGTACTTTCTGCGTTATCTTCTTAGCCACATGGCTCTCCACAAAGATCGGAAAGCGAAACACCTTTTTAATTACCATTTCCATTTCAATTATCGGTTACGCTTTGAAATGGATAGGGTATAACCCTGATCATCCATACTTATTGCTGATCGCTGCTCCATTCATAGCGTTTGGTCTGGGATCGCTCTTCACGCTGGTAGGCTCTATGGTAGCCGATGTTTGCGACATTGACGAACTTAACACCGACACGCGCAGAGAAGGAATGTTTGGCGCTGTTTACTGGTGGATGGTAAAACTAGGATTGGCAGTTTCATCGCTTCTCTCCGGAATTCTCCTCAATGCGACCGGCTTCAATATTGCATTAGGCGCTAAGCAAACAGTTCAAACTTTATTGTATATGCGGCTTTGCGATATCGGCATTCCGATTGTGACCTCTTTAGCCGCTATTTTCATTATTATGACTTTTGACATCTCAGAAGCTAAGGCATGTGACATTCGTAAGCAGGTGGAAAGACGAAGAGAAGAAAGGCGAAGCGAAGCAAGACGAAACGAAGAAAGACGAGAAGAAGAAAGGCGGAGTGAAGAAAGACGAAGAGAAGTGTAATATAGACTTCAATAATGCAAGCCCAATTCGCTATTTTACAAAATGAGTATGACTTGTTTTGTAAAATAGCTGCATTATAACCGTATCATTTGACAAAATATTAATAATATGATATACTTCTCGAAATAGGAGAAGGGATGCATAAAAATGGTGCAGCTTTATTATATTTATTTGTAATTATTACAGTTGCAGCAATATGTCCTACCGTATCATTTTCTTATGATCAGCCAAAAGAAGAAATAATCCAGTACATAACTAATTTATCCAGAGATATATATAATTCTATCAATATATTAGATAGAAATATCATATATAGCTCCAACGGAGAGATAAAACTTAAGGTTTTTCTATCTCCGTGGGGAGAGCTGAAAGATGTCTATGTTTCAGAATCTTCAGGTAACAAGGACTTGGATAATTTATGCATGAAAGCAATATGGGTTCATGATAGATACCAGCCGTTTCCTGAAGAAATGGGAGAGAAAGATCTATGGGTGGAAGTGCCGATTATATTTGAAAGTACTGAACAGGCGCAGGATATTCTCACCCTGCCCTCTCCTGTAAATAGGAGATGGAATAATGTGACGGGCGGGGAGGGCACAGGCCGCGGAGTAAATGATGCAGTTGATCTGGCTCTTGAAAATCACATGGCTGCGAAAATAGCCCAGGATGAAATGGATTTGTCCAGGCTTAAGATACGAGAGGCGAGGAGGGCGCTGTATCCTGCGGCAAGCCTTAATTACCTTGAGACCACAGGAAAAACCACAGGCACAACTCAGTCTTTTACAGACAAAGAATATAAATTGAAATTTGAATATCCTCTTTATTACGGATGGAGGCTGAAGTATGCAGTTGAACAGGCCACGAGCAACATGAAGGCATCCACGTTTAATTATGATAAGATGCTTCAAGATCTGAAGCTTGAAGTGGAAACCGCGTTTTATTCTTATATAGCGGCAAGGATGAATTTGAAGTTGCACAGGTCTCTTCTGGAAGAGGCAGGCAGAATACTTTCAATCGCTAAAAAAAGATTTGAAGCAGGCCTTAGCACGAAAACTGAATATATGCAGTTAGAATCGCAGTTTAAGCAGATAAATTATCAGATAGTTTCAAGCGAGAATGAGGTAACTATGACAAGGCTAAATCTTGCGCAGGCCATGAATATAAGAGATGCCGAGAAAATCATAGATAAGATAGATAAATATCAGGAAAAGGATCTGGAGCCTGTTGACTTGGATATAGCGCTTGATGATTGCGTAAACCTTGCTTTAAAATCCAGGCCTGACTTAAAGGCAAAAGAATACAGTCTTGAGGCAAATGATTATGAGCGTAAAATTGTGGAAAGCAAGAATCAGCTGAGGGTGGATCTGACAGGCACATACGGAAAGTCAGGAGGCGCTTATGAAAGTGAAACTCTTGCGCTTGGGCCTGACTGGTATCTTGGGGTAAAGGTTACAAAGCCTTTCGGAGGAAATACTATTTCTACAGCCATGACAAAGGAAAAGACAAGCCAGAAACACGGCCAGTCCACAAGGACAGATTCCCTGAGCAAATCCGTGGAAATGGGGCTATTAAATAACCTTCAGCAGTTTTCTGAAGAAAAATCTGCAGAGATAGGCTATAAAAAGGCAATGGATGAGGTGATTCAGGCGAGGGACAATGTCGTGAAAGAAATAAATGATACATATCTTAATTATAAAAAGGGCCTTGCCCAGATAAGCTCAAATCTGAACAAAATAAAATACAGAGAGGAAGAGCTCAAGATCGCGAAGGCCAGAGTTGAATTAAACGAAATATCGCTTTCAGAGTTTATGCAGGCGAATATGAATTTTATAGATGAAAAAGGTTATTACATAGAAGCGCTTGGCAGTCTATATCAATCGCTCGCGAAATTAAACAAGGCGACAGGTTATGTCTTGTTTCTGGATGACGAAAATTTTAAATTAGCAAATACAAAATAGAAAGAGGAGATTATGAAAAAGAAATTAAAGTTTTTAATAATAGGATTCATAGCTTTATGGGTGCTGGTTTTTGCAGTCATGTGGATAAAAAGCGCTGGTAAAAAAGGCCAGGCAAAAGGCCTTGATTCAATAAAACAGATGGTTGCGAATATGGGCAAGAAGCAGGCAGCTAAAAAACCAGGGCCTGAAGCTGGGACAGAGGAGCAGAAAGAACAGGAGGCAGTGCCTGTAAGATGCTATAAGGTTATGCCCATGGACTTTAAAGATGATCTGCCTGTGATGGGCACTGTGAAGGGCAGCCTGGAAATTCCGCTTAAATTTGAAATCAACGGCTCTCTGGAAGCTATCAATTTCAGGGAAGGGGATATGGTAAATAAAGGCGACATAATAGCTTCGCTCAGCAAAAAAGACGGCCAGTTAAAGGTTGATTACGCGAAGGCAAAATTTGAGGCCGCTAAAACCCAGGCTCTGGCAGCTAAAAAGAAATACGAAATACATAAAAATCTTTATGACATAGGCGGGATAATAAAGGCAAAATTAGAAGAGGTGGAGCTGGAAGCAAAAAGCGCGGAAGCGCAGGCCAAGTCAGCAGAGGTAGAGGTAAAATCCGCAGAATCAGAGCTTAAAAAGACAGACCTGTGCGCGACGCGCGAAGGAGTGCTTGGCGCAAGGGAGGCAGAGGCAGGAGAGTTTGTAACGCCTAATAATAAAATCGCGACTCTTTATGATATCATGGAGGCGTTTGTAGAGCTCGGCATAATAGAGAAAGATGTGGACAAGGTTGCGCTCGGCCAGAATGTTGTCATAACAGTAGATGCTCATCAGGGAGCTGTGTTTAAAGGCAAAGTGGATTATGTGTATCCTGTTGTAGAGGGGAAATCCAGGACTCTTACAGTCAAGATCAGGATACAAAATCCCGATGCGCAGCTTTTGCCGGGTATGTTCGCGAGGGCCATGATAACAGTAGCTGAATTCAAAAATGCCATAGTGATACCCAGCCTCAGTTTGAATAAAAAAGAGGAGGCATATAACGTATCTGTGGTGGATAGTGAGAATAAAGTTCACATAAGGCCTGTAAAGGTGCAATATGTAACCACGGATTATTCTGTTATAGGCGAAGGCCTTAGCGAAGGCGAGTTAGTGGTTACGGAAACCCCGCAGGAACTAAAGGAAGAGATGCCTGTTCAGGTTATAGAAGTCCAGGAAAACGAAGCTGCTAAATGAAGCTACCAGACCTCTCGATAAATAAGCCTGTAACTGTAACGATGATTTTCCTGGGCATTGTGCTCATGGGCCTGATTTCTCTGGGCAGGCTTCCC
>JAUYDX010000022.1 GCA_030691625.1 Candidatus Omnitrophota bacterium
GCGGCTATAATTAATAAAATGCAGGAACAGCTGGTTTCCCTGGAAAGGAAAATAGACACACTTATCAATCAGTCTTCAAGGCCTTCTCAGCCCCAGCGCTTTGACCGGCCCCGTCATCACGATAGGGGAGACAGGGATAATAACTTCAGGGAAAGAAGTTTTACTAAGGTGATCTGCTCAGACTGCGGCAAAGAATGCGAAGTCCCTTTTAAGCCCAGCGGAGACCGCCCTGTGTATTGTAAGGATTGTTTCGCGAAGCGCAAAGAAGACAGAGGCCAGCGCAAAGAACAGATTTTTATCCCTGAACGCCGTTTTGACAAACATAAAAGTAGAGAAAGCCAAAAGCCAGGTAAAAGCAAGAAATCAGGTTTCAAAAGGCGAAAAGGATAGTAGGCCTATCCGGGAGTTAGCGTGGATTTCAGCATAAGCAGAGACAAAGAAGAGGCATTAAGGATAAAGATGGATTCGCTTGGGATCAAAGAGACTGACATAGATGAGAAATTTATACGCTCAAGCAAGAAAGGCGGGCAAAAGGTCAATAAAACCTCCGCGCGCGTTTATCTCAAGCATCTACCCACAGGTATTGAGGTCAAGTGCCAGGAAGAGCGCTCTCAGGCCTTGAACCGGTTTCTTGCGAGGCGAATACTCGTTAATAAAATCGAGTCGCTGATTTTGGGAAAGAAAGCAGAGGCGCGGAAGGAAATAGAAAAGATAAGGCGCCAGAAGCGAAAACGTTCCAAGAGAGCCAAAGAAAAGATCCTCAGATATAAAAAAATACATTCCGAAAAGAAAAACTTGAGAAAAACGCCTGTTATAGAATGACCTTTACTAATCTTATAGCTGGTTTTATTTTTAGCGGGATTAAAGGAGGTAAAAAATGAGCGATAAAAAATATTTTACGCAAGGTGAGGCTAAAAAGACCGGAGACGAACTCGGAATAAAATGGGATAAGTTTGATGTTGAGCAGTTCAGGCGAGGCATGGATGTGGAACTGGAGCATGGCTCGAGGGACCCTAAAACAAATGTCACGAATGACGATAGTATCATCACAGGCAAGATAGCTCTCGCTCATCTTAACGAGTTCCCTGATTATTATACCAGACTGGAAGAGCTGGAAGAAAAAGCTGAAAAATTCTGGGAAGGAAAAAAATAGGAAAATAAATAGAAGTATATTTTAGAGTAGTAGGCCGATGAGTAAGCTTAAGAGCGTATATCTCGCGCTCGATGAATTTGATGCAATACGCCTGGCGTGCCTGGGAGGATTAAAGCATATAGACGCCGCGAAGAAGATGAAGATTTCCAGGCCGGCATTTTCCAGGATCATGTCTTCCGCTCATAGCAAAATCGCAGACTCTCTGGTGAACATCAAAGCTATACGCATCGAAGGGGGCTGCTGCAGGATAGGCGGAAGGAGAAAAAATGATAATAACTGATTTATTTATCGCAGGTATAAAAGCTGTAATAGAGTATGTATCTCTTCATGTGTTAACGTGCCTTGTCCCTGCATTTTTCATCGCAGGCGCCATGTCAGCCCTGCTTCCGAAAGAAAAAATTATTCAATATCTCGGTCAGAAAGTTCCAAAGTATAAGGCGTACCCCTTGTCAATTTCCGCAGGCCTATTGCTTGCGGTATGTTCCTGCACGATCCTGCCCTTATTCGCGGGGATAAAAAAGAAGGGCGCGGGCATAGGCCCAGCCTTAGCTTTCTTATATACCGCTCCCGCGACCAATATAATGGCGATTCTTTTTACAGGGAGCGTTTTAGGATGGAATTTTGCGCTTGCCAGAATAATCCTGTCCGTTACCTTTGCAAGTCTAATCGGCATGATAATAGCCGCGGTATTCAAGAAAGAAGATCTAGAAGAGGAGAAAAAAGCGGTTCCTGCCCTTGTCAGCGCTGAATCCAAAGATATGAAAAAAATACCTTTCTTTCAGAGGCGCAGGCTAATCTTATTTTTCATTACGCTCATAGCCATTCTTATTGCAGGGACAAGGCTAAATGGATATTTAAGATATATAGGTATATCGGGCTTGATAATTATTTTGGCGATATTGGCTAAGTTATTCTTTACAAAAGAAGAAATCAGGGCATGGTTTTCTGAAACATGGATTTTCACTAAGAAAATATTTCCACTCCTATTAGGCGGTATTTTTATTGCAGGGGTCTTAACAGCGCTATTGCCTCAGAACTTTCTTGCAACCTTTATGGGCAAGAATACGCTATCCGCCAACCTTATAGCTGTCATATTCGGGGTGTTCATGTATTTCCCAACCTTGGTAGAAGTCCCTATGGCAAAAATGTTTTTAGGCCTTGGGATGGCGAAAGGGCCTCTGCTGGCATATCTGCTCGCAGACCCTGTTATCTCATTGGCAAGCATTCTTGTTGTTAGAAAATTTATAGGAAACAAGAGAACGCTTGTGTATGTGGGCTTAATTATAGTGTTCACAACCATTTCAGGATTGATATATGGCGCAATAGTCCGTTGATGAAATATTGGGGATGTTTAAAGGAGGAATATGGAGAGAACAAGAGAGGTTATAAGGAAAATAGTAAAGGATGGTTATGCGAAAGTCGCCGAGCAGGGGATTTCCTGCTGTCCGTCTGGTTCCTGCTGTTCACCTTCAAACTCAGCCAGAAATATCAGCAAAACCGTTGGCTATAGCGATGAAGATATGAACGCAGTTCCTGAGGGGTCCAATCTTGGTCTAGGCTGCGGCAACCCTGTAGCTATTGCGTCGCTTAAAAAAGGCGAAACCGTGCTTGATCTTGGAAGCGGAGCAGGGTTTGACGCTTTTTTGGCGGCTCAGAGAGTTGGCAAATCCGGCCGTGTTATTGGTGTTGATATGACGCCGGAGATGATAAAAAAGGCGCGCGCGAATGCCCAAAAAGGCAAATATGCCAATGTAGAGTTTCGTTTAGGAGATATTGAAAAGCTTCCGGTAGAAAACGACTCTATTGATGTGGTTATCTCTAATTGCGTCATTAATCTTTCGCCGGATAAAGAAAAGGTCTTTAAAGAAGCTTTCAGGGTATTAAGACCCGGAGCCAGGCTTATGGTTTCGGATCTCGTGTTAGTCAAGGCGTTGCCGAAAAACATCAAAGAATCAATTGAGGCGTATGTTGGCTGTCTTTCCGGAGCGGTTAGAAAAGCCGAATATCTGAAACTTATAACAAAGGCTGGGTTTCAGGATGCGGAAGTGATCAGCGAATCGAATTATCCGGTGGATGCTATGTTTGATAATCTTAAAGGCGCCGAGGATGCTGTAGTCAGCATAAAAGTCTCGGCAAAAAAACCGGCTGTAAAAGGAGCGTGAAGATGAAAATAGAGATTTTAGGTATAGGTTGTTATAAATGCAAACAATTAACCGCAAATGCCGAAGCGGCGGTAAAAGAATTAAATATCGTAGCTGAGATATCCAAGGTAACGGATATTGATAAAATCACTGAATACGGAGTAATGATGACTCCCGCGCTTGCGGTAGATGGAACAGTAATTTCCGCGGGCAAGGTTTTAACAAAAGACGAAATAAAAAAGCTGATCTCAAAATAGGAGGAAAAGTTGAAAAGAATATTCCTGATTCTTATAGCCGTTATCTTTATTAATCAGGCAGCGGGATGCTCCGCATCGGCGGATACCGCTGTGCCTAAACCGCAAAAGACAGATTGCGTGAAAGTCTATTATTTCCACGGTTTTTTCAGGTGCTCAAATTGCTATAAAATAGAAAAGTATTCCAGGGAAGCGATTGATAAATATTTTGCCAAAGAACTCGCCTCAGGCGAATTGATATACGAAGTGATTAATACTGACGAAAAAGATAACGAGCATTTTCTTAAAGATTACAAGCTTTACACGAAATCCCTTATTATTTCCAGGATAAAAGGCGGGGAGGAAATAGAATATAAAAATCTTGAGAAGGTCTGGAATTATTTAGGCGATAAAGAGGCGTTTTATAATTATGTGGAGGAAGAAGTAATAAAATTTTTAGAGGCGGATAAATGACACTTCTTTTAACCGGATTTTTATCAGCCCTGTGGCTTGGGATACTGACTTCTATAAGCCCGTGTCCGCTCGCGACTAATATTGCCGCGATATCGTTTCTTTCTAAGCGCATCACTAATCCGATTTTTGTTTTTCTTGCAGGATTAGCTTATACGCTTGGAAGGATGTTTTCTTACGCTATCCTCGGAATACTTATTATTAAGTCAGTCCTGGCAATCCCGGAATCCGCGCAATTTCTCCAGAAGTATGTAGTTAAAGCCATGGGCCCGATCCTGATACTTACAGGCCTTGTTTTACTCGAGGTAATCAAACTAAAATTTTCTGGCGCTGTCCTTTCTGAGAAACATCGTAACGCCCTTACTGAAGCAGGCGCGCCAGGCGCGTTTATTCTGGGGGCTTTTTTCGCGCTTGCCTTCTGCCCTATATCCGCGGCGTTATTTTTCGGAAGCCTTATCCCACTCGCGCTCAACCATAAAATGGGTGTTATACTGCCTTTTATATATGGCATTGGAACAGGCCTGCCGGTCTTATTTTTCGCAATAGCTATAGCAGTGGGCGTTAGCTCGCTCAATAAATGGTTTTCTAAATTAACTGTTCTTGAGCTATATATGCGAAAAATTACCGGAGTTATTTTTATACTAGTGGGCCTATATTACAGCGGTGTTTATCTTATTAAGATTTTTTAGAAAGAGAGAAGCGATGTCCGAAGGCATTATAAAAAAATTATCATTTTTAGACAGATTTTTGACCTTGTGGATTTTTCTGGCCATGGGTTTCGGAGTGGCAGGAGGATATTTTTATCCGGGGATAGTGGATTTCTGGAATAAATTCCAGATTGGCACAACAAATATGCCAATCGCTATAGGTTTAATATTAATGATGTATCCACCTCTGGCCAAAGTCAAATACGAAGAGCTTGGGGATGTTTTTAAAAATGTGAAGGTGCTTTCCTTGTCGCTTGTCCAAAACTGGATTATTGGCCCTATCCTGATGTTTATCCTGGCTGTAGTTTTTCTGCGCGGTTATCCTGAATACATGGCGGGGCTTATCCTGATAGGCCTTGCCCGATGCATTGCTATGGTAATCGTTTGGAATGATCTTGCCTGCGGCGATACGGAATATTGCGCGGGGCTTGTGGCGTTTAACTCTATTTTTCAGGTCTTATTTTTTTCAGTATACGCGTGGGTTTTTATCACGATTCTGCCAGCTTGGCTGGGCTTAAAAGGTGTCATTGTAAATGTAACTATGGCGCAAATAGCTCACAGCGTTTTTATTTATCTGGGCATACCGTTTTTAGCAGGGATTATCACGCGTTTTACGCTTATTAAACTTAAAACCAAAGATTGGTATCAGACTAAGTTTATTCCTGCTATAAGCCCATTGACGCTCATCGCCCTTTTATTTACCATTGTGGTAATGTTTTCGCTTAAAGGTGAATTTATAGTCAAGATTCCACTGGATGTGGTGCGCATTGCCATACCGCTTTTAATATATTTTGTTGTAATGTTTCTCGTGTCATTTTACATGGGTAGAAAACTCAACGCGGGCTACGCTAAAACCGCCACGCTTTCGTTTACCGCTGCGAGCAATAATTTCGAATTGGCTATCGCTGTGGCAGTGGCTGTATTCGGGATAAATTCCGGTGTCGCGTTCGCCGCTGTCATCGGGCCTCTTGTGGAGGTGCCGGTTCTTATCGGCTTAGTAAATGCAGCGCTTTATTTTAAAAAAAGGTGGTTTGTGTGAAAAGACGTGTGGTTAAGACAAAAATAATCTGCACTATTGGCCCTGCGAGCGATAATTATCCTGCCTTAAGGAAAATGATGCTTGCGGGTATGGATGTAGTCCGGCTTAATTTTTCTCACGGAAACCAGGCCAGGCACGCAGAGGTTATTAATCTTATAAGGGCGCTGAACAAAAAATATTCAAGGCGTCTGAAAATACTTGGAGATTTGGAAGGTTACAGGATAAGAATAGGGAAGCTTAAAGATCAAACACCTCTTAGAAAAAGGCAAAAGCTTCTTTTGAGCAATGATTCAATCCTTTGCGGTAAAGGCGCTATACCTTTTGACTACGAGGGTCCTCTAAGCGATATAAAAAATAACTCGCTTATATACATTGATGACGGAAATATAGCGCTTAAAGTTAAATCAAGGAGTGAGGGGTGTCTCCGGACAGAGGTTATTGTCCCCGGAGTCCTGAAGGAGCATAAGGGCATAAATATACCCGATATTAAACTCAAGTTTGACGGCTTGACTGATAAAGATAAAGAAGATATAGAGTTCAGTATAAGAAATAAGGTAGACTACATTGCCCAGTCATTTGTAAGAAGCAGGAAGGATATCCTGAGTTTCAGGGATTCGGTTAAGGACAGGCTACCGAATTGCAAAATAATCGCCAAAATTGAAAACAGGCAGGGTATAAAAAATATCGATGAAATCATCTCGGTCTGTGACGGGATTATGGTCGCGAGAGGAGACATGGGGGTGTCTCTGCCTGTTTACGAAATAGCCGTGATACAGAAGATGATCATTAGAAAATGCAACCGCATGAAAAAATTTGTGATTACAGCTACTCAAATGCTTGAGAGTATGACCGAGAATTTAAGGCCCACGCGCGCGGAAGTTACTGACGTTGCCAATGCGCTTCTTGACGGTTCTGATTATCTTATGCTTTCCGCGGAAACCGCGGCAGGGAGACACCCTGTTGAATCCGTGAATATGATGAACCAGATCATTAAGTTCACCGAAACCCACGCTAAAGATATTTCTCCTAAACATGCCTGGAATTTGGTATAATATCCAATACTATGGACTATGATTGTATTATTATAGGAGGAGGGCCGGCCGGTCTTACAGCAGCTATATACGCTTCAAGGGCCAGGCTTAAGACGCTTCTCATAGAGAGTATATCTATTCCGTGTCAGGCTATAACCACAGACCACATTGAAAATTATCCCGGATTTCCTGAAGGCATCAATGGATTCGAATTAATAGAGAAGTTTAAGAAGCAGGCTGAAAAATTCGGCGCGAAGTTTATTGCAGGCGAAGTAAAAGGCATTAAGGAAAATAAACCCGGCTGGACAATAGAAACAGATGATAAGCCTTATACCAGCCGAGCTGTGATTATCGCGAGCGGGGCAAGGCCCAAGAGGCTGGGTATTCCCGGCGAGGATAAGTTCAGAGGCAGGGGTGTATCTTATTGCGGGACCTGCGACGGCGCGTTATTTAAAAATAAAGAAGTGGTGGTGGCTGGCGGAGGGGATACCGCGCTGGAAGAAGCTATATTTCTCACCAGGTTCGCGAAAAAAGTCACTGTTATACACAGGAGAAGCGCTTTACGCGGCACAAAGATACTGCAGGAAAGGGCATTTGCCAATAAGAAAATAGAATTTATCTGGGACGCGGTTATTTCTGAGATTTTGGGAGAGGCTAAGGTTTCAGCTGTAAAGGTGAAAAATGTAAAAACCGGAGCGGAAAAGGATTTATTGTGCGACGGGGTTTTTATATTCGTAGGTTATACGCCTAATACAGCTTTTTTAAAAGATCTTTTGCCGCTGGACCAAAGCGGTTATATAATAGCGGATGATAATTGCCTGACCTCAAAGGTCGGGATATTCGCGTGCGGCGACTGCCGCAAAAAGCTTTTAAGGCAGGTAGTGACCGCGGCTGGAGAAGGGGCAACAGCGGCATTCGCCTGCCAGCATTTTCTCGAGACCCAAACAACTTGACACTTGCGACATTGTTTGAAGTGTCAAGTTGTTTAGAATAGGAGCAGGGATGAAGGTTTGGCTGTGGACATTAGGGAGTGTAATGGTGATAAGCCTGATTTCGCTTGTGGGCGTCGCTACGCTCTCGATCAATAAGACAAAGCTCAGGGCAATGCTTCTTTTTATGGTGAGTTTTGCTGTTGGCGGTTTGTTTGGCGACGCCTTTATACATCTTTTACCGCAGTCATTCGAGGCATTGGGCGCAAACCTTAAGACCTCTCTTTATATATTGGCTGGGATTTTTATTTTTTTTATTCTTGAAAAATTTATACGCTGGAGGCATTGCCATATACCTACTTCTAAGGAGCATATTCACCCTGTAGCTACGCTGAATATCATAGGAGACGGGGTGCATAATATGCTGGACGGCATGATCGTGGCTGCGAGCTTTGCCGTATCAGTTCCGATAGGCATAGCTACTACGCTTGCCGTGATATTACATGAGATACCGCAGGAGATAGGGGATTTCGGCATACTAATACATAGCGGCATGTCTGCTCAAAAAGCCCTCTTTTTTAATTTTCTTTCAGCGCTTACAGCTATTGTCGGCGCGATAACAGCTCTTCTTCTAGAATCACGCATAAAAGGTTTTTCGAGTTATCTTCTGCCCATCACAGCGGGCGGTTTTTTATATATCGGCGGGTCTGATTTAATACCCGAACTTCACAAGGAAGACCACGTAAAGATCTCCACATCGCTCGCGCAGCTTAGCGCGATTATGCTGGGTATCGGCATAATGGCTTTACTGGTTTTCGTTGAATAAAAGAAAGGGGTGCAGGATGAAAAAGATATTGTTTGCGCTGATCGCGGCGTTAGTCTGCGCGTCATTTGTGTCCGTGTCTTTTGCCAGGGACATGGGCCAAGAGAAATGGGATAAAAAAGATAAGATGGGATGCCCCATGTGCCATATGCATAAGATGATGATGTGCGGCAAAGAGTTGCTTGCGACTCAGGATGGCGGGGTGGTGTTGATGATGGGGAACAAACTTATAAAATACGATGCAGGCATGAATCTGGTAAAAGAAGTTGAGATAAAAATGGACATGGAAGCGATGAAAAATATGATGGAAGAGATGAAAAAGAATTGTCCGATGCGCGGTAAAGAAAGCAATAAAGGCGAAAAGAAATAACGCATGAAGAACTGGTGGGAACTGGACATAGCTGGAATAGAAGAGGCCCTTGGCGTAGACGCGTCTAAGGGCCTTTCTCTGGAAGAGGCTGAGTCGCGCCTGGAAAAATACGGGCCTAACCAGCTCAAAGAGAAAAAAGGCATAAATCCTTTAGATATTTTTATAGACCAGTTCAAAGATTTTATTATCTGGGTTTTGGCAGGCGCGGCGCTTGTCTCTGGATTTTTACAAGAATGGGTGGACGCGTTTGCCATACTGGGCATTGTGATACTGAACGCGATACTCGGATTTATCCAGGAATACCGCGCTGAAAAATCCCTCGCAGCTTTAAAAAGGCTTTCTTCCCCGAATTCAAAGGTTATCCGCAGTGGAAACCGGCAGATGGTAAGCTCTTATAAAATAGTCCCCGGGGATCTGATTGAGCTCGAGGCAGGGGATAATATCCCTGCTGACAGCCGGCTCGTATGGATCACGCCTAATTTTACCGCGAACGAGGCGAGCCTCACAGGCGAATCACACCCAGTGGCAAAAACCACGCTTTTCTTAAAAGAGCCGGAGGTAGCGCTCGCTGACAGGGCAAACATGGTCTATGCGGGCACATCCATTGCATCTGGAAAGGCCAGGGCTATTGTAGTAGAAACAGGCATGACTACCGAACTTGGAAAGATCGCAGGCATGATCCAGGGAATAGGCCGCGAGACCACGCCTTTACAAAGGCGGCTTGAGGAATTCGGGAAATTTATAGTCTATATATGTTTCGGCCTTGTAGGGTTAGTATTTTTACTGGAGCTTTTGCGCGGCAATAAGCTTATAGATGTATTTCTGACTTCAGTGAGCCTGGCTGTGGCTGCCATACCAGAAGGCCTGCCCGCGGTTGTGACTATTGCCCTCGCGCTAGGGGTCCAGAGGATGGTGAAGCGTAACGCTATTGTCAGAAAACTACCTTCAGTGGAAACCCTTGGCTGCGCTACTGTTATCTGTTCTGATAAAACAGGCACCCTTACTAAAAATGAAATGACAGTGCAGGCGCTTTATGTAAATAGGATTTTATTCAATGTCACAGGCGTAGGATATGGCATAAAAGGCGAATTCACGAGAGACTATAAAACAATAGACCCGTCTGACTATCCGGAGCTTAAAAAACTGCTTTCTTACTCAGCGCTTTGTAACGGCGCTGAACTTTCGCAGGATAAGTCAGGTTATAAGATAGTCGGCGATCCCACTGAAGGCGCTCTCCTGATCTCAGCCGCGAAGCTGAATATCTGGAAAAAAGAACTGGAAGAAAAAAATCCTTTCATAGAAGAAATCCCTTTTGATTCAGAGCGCAAAAAAATGACTATTGTGAGAAATGCAGGAAACAGGGTGATCGCTTTTGTAAAAGGCGCGCCTGACTTATTTCTCGAGGATTGTATAGAGATAGAAGATAGAGAGGGCCCCAGGAAGCTGGACGATAAAGACAAAAAAGAAATCCTGGCCACTAACGATAAACTCGCCTCGTCAGCAATGAGGGTCCTTGCTATCGGATATAAGGTTCTGGACAGGGTCCCTGAAAGCTATACCGCAGAGGCGATTGAAAAAGGCCTTGTATTCCTGGGCCTTGCGGCAATGATAGACCCGCCCCGCGAAGAGGTGAAAAAGGCCATTGAAAAATGCTCCACAGCAGGCATTAAGACAGTCATGATAACAGGCGACCACAGGAATACCGCTGTGGCTATCGCGAAAGAACTCGGATTTTTCAAAAAAGACTCTTTAGCGCTTACAGGCGAAGAACTTGATAAATTAAACGACGAAGAACTTTATGAAAAAATAGAATTCACGCCTGTTTACGCCAGGGTTTCGCCTGAACATAAACTCAGGATTGTAAAGGCGTGGCGCAGGCATAATGAAATCGTGGCAATGACAGGGGATGGGGTGAATGACGCGCCTGCTGTAAAAGAGGCTGATATAGGCGTGGCAATGGGTATTACCGGCACTGATGTCACAAAAGAAGTTTCTGACAT
This sequence comes from Candidatus Omnitrophota bacterium, assembly GCA_030691625.1. Classification (GTDB taxonomy): domain Bacteria; phylum Omnitrophota; class Gorgyraeia; order Gorgyraeales; family Gorgyraeaceae; genus UBA10183. Next base: position 10,898 of record JAUYDX010000022.1, read on the forward strand.
GGTGATTACAGACGATAATTTCGCCTCTATTGTTTCAGCAGTGGAAGAGGGAAGAGGCATATATGACAATATCAAAAAATTTATACATTATCTTTTGTCCTGTAACGTTGGCGAGATACTGGTGATGTTTATTTCGTCCCTCATCGGTTTTCCGGCGCCGCTTTTACCTATACATATATTATGGGTGAATCTCGTGACTGACGGCCTTCCCGCGCTTGCCCTGGGAGTGGATCCTGTGGATAAGGATGTGATGTCCAGGCCCCCGCGCAAGCCTGATGAACCCGTGGTCACAAAAGAAAATCTATTTTTAATGCTGTGGCAGGGCGCGTTTATAGCGTTCTGCAGTTTGCTCGCGTTCAGCCTGGTGCTGTTTGTGGAGAAGGAAGGGTTGGGCCGCGCGAGGACAGCGGCGTTTATAGTGCTTTCCTGCGCGCAATTATTTCATTCATTTAACTGCCGCTCTAACCGCGAATCAATTTTTAAGATAGGATTTTTTACGAATAAGAAATTAATTATTGCCACGCTTATCTCGTTCAACCTTCAGATGCTCGTAGTCTACGTACCTTTTTTACAGACTATCTTTAAGACAGAGCCGCTTGGGGGCATTGACTGGTGCCTGGTGATACTTATCTCTTCGTTTCCATTATGGGCGATGGAATTGGTAAAGCTTATAAGGAATCGATAGATAAAACAGGCTGGAAGCTCTTGTCTATCGCTTGATCTTGTCGATTAGTTTATTGATCCCGTCAACGAGGGGTTTGAATTTATCGCCTTTTCTTATTACGATGTGGCCTTGTTTTTTACCTGCGGCGCATTCGTCCAGTTCTCTTACTATCCTGTCAAAAGGCCCGAGTATCCTGTAGGTTATCCTGTAGGCTAAAAGCAGTATTATAAAGACAGTGGCTGGCGTGGCCCATATAAGGATGAGGCTTACTTTTCTGGCTGCGGGAATGATGTTGTACGCTATCGCTTCTGGCATGGCTAATTGGCCTGCCATAACGTTGAAAATCACGTAATAAAGAGCGATTGTTATGACAAAGCAAGGGGCAAGCGCAGCTACCAGCACTGTTAAATAGACCTCCATGTGCAGTTTATTCGCGAAAGTCTTGTATCTTTTATTATTTTTAATTTTCATTTTTATACCCTACCTTTATATTTTTGTACGACGCCTCTGCTGTGGAAAGCGTGTTATCGGTATCGGTCATAAGCGCTATCGCGCCTACAGGCGGCGGCGTGCCCCTGAAACACTTTTTATAATCCTCGTAGATATTTCGCTCCTCGCGTATCCATTTACCCATATTTTTCCTGCCGGATTCCGCCACTATCAGTTTGATGTTCCCGAAATAAGGGCTTGTGGTTATGGTCCCCTCGGGCAGGCCCTCGTCCCACAAGTATTCGATGCTTTTAATGTTCATGAAGTTCCAACTCGGAAAAATCACGTAAACCCTGGCTGCGTAATCGTCTTTTTCCACCCATCCGGTTTTTGCGCTTGAAGGATTTGATTTATCGGGAAACTGTGTCACCTTCCATTCCCAGCTCATGAGGGGGAGTTTTTTAACGTCAAACTTTATCCTGTAGATAAGGCCTGAGCAGGCGCTGTCGCTTTTAGCCAGAAGATATCCGTCGCCCTTGATGGCTTTTATGCTGTACACCACCTTATTCTGGAATATCTTTTCCTGCCATTCTTCAAGGGAGTTTTCCTTGTTAAGCGGGAACCACTTTGGCAGGTCGTAGGAATAGGCGTGATATATGACTACAACGCACATGCTCAATAAAAATACAATCGTGTAAATAAACGCCCTTTTTCTCATTCCCAATAGTTTATCTGATTTTTCCCTGTTTTGCAATATATAATCGTTTTATAACAGGTGGTAAAATCAACAAATCTCTGGTATAATAAACCCGTGAAAGATAATATAAAAAGGAGGGGGAGATGAATATTATTTACGCGGTGGTTATAGCGGTCGTGATTATTTTTTTCTCAGGCATCAGGATAGTGAGGCCTACCCATAGAGGGTTAATTGAAAGGCTTGGGAAATACAGCAGATTCGCGAGCGCGGGGTTCAATTGGGTAATACCGGTTATAGAGAAGATATACCTGGTAAATGTGACAGAGCAGATGGTGGACGCCGAGCCGCAGGAAATTATCACTAATGATAATCTTAACGCCCGCGTGGACGCTCAGGTTTATTTTAGGGTCAAGGCAGATGAGGAGAGCGTTAAAAATTCTATCTACAATGTGAATAATTACAAATGGCAGATTGTTAACCTGGCCAGGACTACCTTAAGGAATATTATAGGCACGCTTACCCTGAAATCCGCCAACAGCGAAAGAGGCAAGATAAACTCGGAATTGCATAGAACCCTGTGCAACGAGACAGGCAGCTGGGGCATTGATATAGTCAGGACAGAATTAAAGGAAATAGACCCTCCTAAAGATGTCCAGGAGACGATGAATAAGGTTGTGAAGGCTGAGAATGAAAAAATAGCAGCTGTGGATTTTGCCACAGCCACTGAAACCGTCGCTGACGGCGCCAGACGCGCTGAGATTAAAAAGGCGGAAGGCATAAAGCAGGCCAAGATCCTGGAGGCCCAGGGCGAGGCAGAGGCCATAATGCTCGTAAACGAGGCAGCTGAGAAATTTTTCGTGGGCAATGCCCAGGTCTTGAGAAAACTTCAGGCAGTGGAAAACGCGCTTATGCATAACTCCAAGATAGTGGTGCCTTCCAATACCCAGCTGATTAATATGGTGGGTGAGATGGCAGGCGTTATTCCCATAGAGAAAGAAAAGAAGCATAACAGCTAAACAACTTGACACTGAGACATTGTCTCAATGTCAAGTTGTTGGGAGTTGGGAAGGAGGGTGTTATGGCCAGAAAAAAGATACTTTTGGTAGATGATGAAGAAGATATAATAAAGATGAATATGCTGAGGCTTTCAGAATCCAATTACCACGTGATATCAGCCAGCGACGGCAAAGATGGAATCGAGAAGGCTGAAAAGGAAACGCCTGATTTGATACTCCTGGACGTGGTAATGCCCGGGATGGACGGCCTGGAGACATTGACCAGGCTTAAATCCAACCCCAGGACCTCGCATATCCCTGTTATAATGCTGAGCGGGGTAGGACAAAAGACAGCCCTGGATAAGGCCCTGTCCAGCGGAGCGATTGATTTTATTGACAAGCCTTTTAATGGCGAGATGCTCATGGAGGCTATTAAGAAGAACCTGCCCGCGGCATAGATAGGAGGGTATATGAAAATAAAAGGTAAGTCAGTCAGTGTTTTTAAGATAAGGAACCGCAAAGGTTACGCAGCTATCTGTTCAGGTAACCTGACAGAAGGCAGAACAGCCCAGGAGGCATGCGCCAGAATGGAGAAGGCCCTAAGGAGAAAGCCGAAAAAATAAATATTGACAGAATCGGGGAAGATGGTATAATACCATCTAAGTAGGGAAAAGTAGTAAATAAGGGATTAGATGTCTGGAGCCGTAAGGTAAAGAGTACTAACCTTGCGGCGTTTGTGTTTCTGCCATTATTTGCTATTAAATCTGAAGGAAAGGAGGTAGTGGATAATGGCAAGAGGTAAAGTAAAGTGGTTCAATAACCAAAAAGGTTATGGATTTATTACACCTGAGAACGGTAAGGATGTATTCGTACATCACAGCGTTATACAGGGAGAAGGCTATAAGTCCTTAGAAGAAGGCCAGGAAGTGGAGTTTGACATACAGAATGGTCCTAAGGGCGAGCAGGCTGTAAACGTAGTAAAGGTATAACTGTACGGAAGTAGTTTAAGACAATGAGGCCCGGTATCGTAAAGATCCGGGCCTTATTTTTTTGCCAGAAAATTTAATGTTGCTTTTAAGATACTAAAATGGTATCATATTGGCAGGCTATAAAATCTTAATATTATACCCAGGTTCAATTGATATAAGGCCTATAAATATGTTATTAGAGATACATTGCCACACTTCAAGATATTCCAGGTGCAGCCAGATCGATCCTGTGACGCTTGTCAGGCAGGTGAAGAAGAAGGAGCTGCAGGGTGTTGTCATCACAGAGCATCACTATCTTTGGAGCGATGAGGAATTAAAGGCTCTCAGGGTAGAGGCTGAGCTGGATGAAAATTTCCTGATACTCTCTGGCCAGGAGGTGGAGACCGATATCGGGCATGTCCTTGTATTCGGGGCCTCTAGGACCATCGAAGAGGAGTTGAGCCTAAAGGATTTAAGAGGGATGTTTCCGGAAGCAGCCCTGGTGTGGGCGCACCCTTTCAGGGGAGGAAATGTTCCTGACGGGAAAAAATTACTGAATCCCATGCTTGACGCTATAGAGATATTCAGCATGAATCAAACGCAGAAGGAAAATTATTCAGGCCTCAAGGCCTGGCACAATTATAAATTCACAGCCGTGAGCGGAAGCGATGCGCATTCGGAGATCATGGCCGGGGTTTATCCGTCGCAGTTCGATCACCCCATTCTTGGCATAAATGATATAGCGATGGAGATTAAAAAGTCCCGCGCGAGGCCGTTTTTTAAAGAGATACCGAAATCAGGCTCTAATATAGTGGTGACCGAGATCACTATTGGCACAAAAGGCGGCGACGAATCCAGGAACAGGATCATATTGAAAAATATAATGGATGATAAGAAATGGGAATCCGCGAAATTGTCATCGGATATTACCGCGTTTTTATACAGGAACGGGTTCGGGGAAGGCAGGTTCAGGGTGCCTGGCATAATAGATGTGAATGAAAAGGAGAGGCTTATTATAGAGGACGGCCAGCGCGGGAAAAATCTTTTCGATCTCCTGACCCATGTGGATAAATCCATAGGGGCAGATTATTTCGCTCTGGCAGCCAGGTGGCTTGCCAGGTTTCACAATAAGGCCATAAAACAGGGCGATACAGAAGGCGCCATAAAGAAAGAACGCAGAAGGTTTGATTCGTATCTGAATTCATTCACTGGGATTAATAGCCCGTATCTCAAGAAAATACAGCCTGTGATAGATTTTGTGAAGGCGAGGGAAGAGGAGATATTTTTAAAGAAAAGAGGCTCTTTTATACTGAACCACGGCGATTATCACCCTAAGAATATTATAATAGGCCAGGACCGCCAGCAGGACTCGACCACGCTTTTTATCTCAGTGATAGATTTTGGGAACAGCATCATGTTCCCGCGTTCGTTCGACGTAGGATATTTTTTGTCCCAGTTCCAGGGCCAGTTTCACGCTTACCCTGAGATCTTGAGATACTGTATGGAAGCGGATTTTATTGACACCTATATAAAAGAGTCTGATAATATACCTGAGGATTTTCTGGAAGAGGTGAAGCTTTTCAAGTTAAGGGCTAACCTTAGCATTGCCTCATATCTCATAAAGGTAGGCAAGGGCCAGGGCCCCGAGATGGAATCTTTGATTTCCAGATGCGCGATAAAATAACGAGGATAATAAAATGAAGATAACAGTTAAGGGAAATCCGGTAACGTTAATAGGAGAAGAGATGAAAACAGGCCAAAAGGCAAAGGATTTTAAGGTGTTAAGCACCGGCCTTGAGGAGGCGTGGCTATCGAGTTTTAAGAATAAAATTAAGTTGATAGCGTCTGTGCCTTCCCTGGATACGCCTGTGTGCGATCTGGAGATAAAAAGGTTTAACGACGAGGCGTCTAAACTTTCAAAAGACCTTGTTATCATCTTTATTTCAATGGACCTGCCTTTCGCCCAGAAAAGATTCTGCCAGGCGAATGAGATAAAGATAGTTAAGACGTTTTCAGACCACAGGGAAGCTGATTTCGGCCTGAAATTCGGGGTACTTATAAAGGAATTAAGACTTTTAGCCAGGGCCATATTCATACTTGATAAAGACGACATGGTAAGATATATTCAGATAGTGCCGGAGCTTTCTTCGCCGCCTGATTACGACGCTGCTCTTTCAGCCCTTAAAGGGCTTGTAAAATAAAAGGAGGCAGATATGAAAAAATACAGATGCATTGTGTGCGGCTATGTGTATGACCCGTCGGATAATAATGACGTGGCTTTTCAGGATCTTCCGGATGACTGGACGTGCCCTGAATGCGGGGTAGGAAAAGATCAGTTCGAGGAATTGTAATCAAGTGGAATAAACAAGAGTTTCTTTATGGACAATATTTCAATACTTATTGGCGGAAAGGCAGGGGACGGCATTGATAAGTCGAGTCTTATTATCGGCCATATCCTGGCTCAGCTCGGGTATCGCGTTTATATCTACAGGGATTACCCTTCTATAATAAGGGGCGGGCATACCTTTTCAATCGTGAGATGCTGCCGGGATACAATAGCTACTCACCTGGATAGCGTGGATGTGCTTTTGGCCTTGAATCAGGACAGCCTGGACCTTCATAAATCCAGGCTGAACACGGGTTCTCTTATAGTCTATGATTCAACTTCTGTAAAATCAGATAAGGGCACAGGGATTCCAATAGGCCTTATAATAAAGGAATCCGGCGCGATCGATATAATGCGCAACTCCTGCATGATAGGCGCCATGTGCAAGGCGCTTGGCATAGGTAAAGATATACTTGAAGATGTCTTCAGGAAAAATATATCCAGGGAGATTGATCTGAACCTGAAGGTGGCGTTCCTGGGGTTCGATGAGGCAAAAGAATCTGTCAGAATAGAAAAATTAAAACAAAAGGCCCTGCCTCTTATTACAGGTAGCGAGGCCCTGGGCCTGGGGCTTATTAAAACAGGGCTCAACGCGTATATTTCGTATCCCATGACCCCCAGTTCAGGGATATTGCATTTTTTAGCAGGCGTTAGCGAAAAATTTTCCCTGAAAGTAATTCATCCTGAGAATGAAATAGGCGTTATGCTTATGGCAGCTGGTTTCGCATATGCCGGAGAAAGGACAGCTGTTGGTACCTCAGGCGGAGGGTTCTGTCTGATGACAGAAGGCTTTAGCCTGTGCGGTATGGCAGAATTGCCTGTAGTGGTTTTGCTGGGCCAGAGGCCCGGACCAAGCACCGGGCTGCCTACTTACACAGGCCAGACAGAGTTGAATTTTGCCTTAAGCGCGGGCCAGGGCGAGTTTACGCGTTTTATAACAGCTCCCGGAGACGCGGAAGAGGCATATTACTGGTCAGGCGTGTCCATGAATCTCGCGTGGAAATACCAGGTGCCTGCTATTATTCTATGCGACAAGACTTTAAACGAGGGGACCTATAGTTTTGATATAGAATCTATCAGGGAAATAGACGCGGGCGGGCCTTTATTGTGGGATAAGGCAGGGATTTATCAAAGATACAAAAATACAAGAGACGGCGTATCTCCTCTCGCGTTTCCTTCTGATAAAGACGCTATAGTAAAGGTCAATAGTTACGAGCATGATGAATCAGGCATCACCACTGAAGACAGCCATCTTACAATAGCGATGCAGGATAAAAGGCTTGGCAAAGAAAAATATCTTCTGAAAGAGCTCGAGCATTACGAAACCGTAAAGGTTTACGGAAGAAAAGACGCATCGACAGCGCTTTTATTCTGGGGCTCAAATAAAGGCCCATGTGTGGAAGCTGGCTCGAAGCTTGGTTTAAGGGTTGTACAGCCGCTCGTATTTTCGCCGTTTCCGTCCAGAAGGGTAAAAGAAGCTCTTCAGGGCGTCAAAAGAATAATATGCGTTGAAAATAACGCCACAGGGCAGATGGCGGATTTTCTAAAATGCCGCGGTATAAATGTGGATCAGAGGATATTAAAATACGACGGCAGGCCGTTTACTCCTATGGAACTGGAGCAAAAACTATAAACAACTTTACACTTGAAACAATGTTTGAAGTGTAAAGTTGTTGGGAGCGGAGATGGGGGATACAAGCTTAATAACAAATGCGAAGAATACGTGGTGTTCGGGATGCGGGAATTTCGCTATACTGAACGCCATAAAGGCTGTGTTCGGCGCGCTTATAGACGAGGGAACTCCGCGCGAAGATATAGTGATGGTTTCTGGCATAGGATGTCACGCTAAAATCGCGGATTATATAAACGTGAACAGTTTCTACTCCCTGCACGGCAGGGTGGTGCCTGTTTGCGAAGCCATAAAACTCGCTAATCCAAAGCTAAAGGTAATAGGTTTCGCAGGCGATGGAGACACTTACGGAGAAGGGCTGGAGCATCTCGTATTCGCCGCGAAAAGGAATGTTGATATAAGCATAGTGATCCACAATAACTCTGTCTATGGGCTTACCACCGGCCAGTATACTCCTACCTCGCCTCTGGGTTTCAAGGGCCGCTCTACCCCCGGAGGCACTAAAGAATTACCCATGAATCCGTTGGAGCTAATGCTGGCGAGCCACGCCAGTTTTATAGCGAGAGGTTATTCTCACGGCATAGAGCTTCTCAAAAAGATGCTTAAAGAGGCTATTACGCATAAAGGATTCAGCCTGGTGGATATATTGCAGGTTTGTGTGACGTTTTACAACATGTACGAGAATTACAATGCGAGGGTTTACGAATTAAAGGACCACGATCCTTCGGATGGTTCCAGGGCTTTGGAAAAGATAAAGGAATGGGATTATAATTCTGACGCGAAGATCCCGCTTGGGGTATTTTATAAAAAGGAAAGGCCTGTGTTTGAGTTCCCGCCTAAAATCAAGGAGATAGACCTGGACGCTAAAATAAAGGGATTATTGAATGATCGCGCCTGATATAATAGAATTTTTCCATAAACAACGCTTTACCGTCATAACCACCATTGATGAAAAAGGCTATCCGCATAACGCCTGTAAAGGCATAGTAGATATAGATGGCGGCGGAAGAGTATATCTTCTGGACCTTTACACTGCCAGGACATACGAAAACCTGAAACGCGACCCTCGCATAAGCATAACAGGTATTGATGAGCATAAATTCCTCGGATACACAATGAAAGGGACGGCGAAAATAACACCTAAAAATAAAGTTTCTCAAAAAATACTAAAGATGTGGGAAGATAAGATCAATAGCAGGATCGCCCACCGTCTTTTAAAGAACATGCAAGGCGAGAAAGGCCACTCTTTACATCCGGAGGCGATGCTTCCGGTGCCGACGTATCTGATAGAAGTAGACGTTCACGAGGTCATAGACCTTACGCCTCCTCATATAAAGAAAAAAGGAGCTTAAATGATCGCGGATCTTATCATTATAGGCGCAGGGCCCGCGGGCATAACAGCCAGCGTATACGCCGCGCGTAAAAAAATGAATTTCCTGACGATCACTAAAGATATCGGGGGCCAGGCAGCGTGGAGCAGTGACGTGGAAAATTATCCCGGCTACCAGTTTATAACAGGGCCTGACCTTGTGGCTAAATTCCAGGAGCACATGGATAAATACGGGATTAAGCTGAACCTGAACGAAGAAGTCGTGGACCTGGAGAAGAAAGGCAATGTTATCTATATTAAGACTACTAAATCGAGTTACGAGGCAAAGACAGTGATAATATCAGCAGGGAAAAAGGTAAAGGAGCTGGGTGTCCCTGGGGAAAATGAATATAAAAATAAAGGCGTTGCCTACTGCGTTACATGCGACGGCCCGATTTTTGCTGAAAAAAACGTGGCAGTGGTAGGCGGAGGTAATTCCGCGCTGGACGCTAGCATACAGATGATGAATATAGCGAACAAGGTGTACCTTATAAATATAACAGAGTCATTCACAGGCGACCCAGTGATGCAGGATAAGGTGCAAAATAATCCAAAGGTGGAAATCCTTCATAATACAAGGGTGGAGTCAATAACAGGGGAGAGGTTTGTTAAAGGTATAAATGTGGACACCAGAGGCAGAAAACAGTCTCTTAGCGTTGAAGGCATATTTATAGAGATAGGCCTTATGCCTAATTCCTGGTTTGCCAGGGAACTGGATAAGAACGAAAGAGGGGAAATAAAGGTAAACTGCGCTAGCGAGACAAATATCCCCGGGATATTTGCCGCAGGTGATGTGACGAGCGTTCCTGAGAAACAGATTGTGATAGCTGCGGGCGACGGAGCAAAAGCAGCGCTTGGGGCATTCAGATACCTCGCTCGTTTGAAATAGCTATATGTCCAACTTCGCAAGTTGCCTATGGCAACTTGCGAAGTTGGACATGGTATAAAGTATGAATATAAAATCAATAAAAGTCCAGCTTGGTATTTTCCTGATATTGTTTTCGCTATATATATCCTTTGTCGCGAAAGATTCGCCATTTTTATTAAGTTTAGGCTTAAGTCTTATTGCAGCAATAGCCGCTGATTCTTTTATCATATTAGTGAAGACAAGAAAGTTAATCATCACCGAAGGGTCAATTGTATCAGGCCTGATAATAGGTTATGTGATATCTTCGGGAGAACAATGGTGGATAACAGCCCTGGCTTCTGTATTAGCGATAAGCTCCAAGCATATTATCAGATTCAGCGGAAGGCATTTATTTAATCCAGCCGGGTTCGGGGCCATAGCAGCTGTTTTTTTATTTGGCGCTTCCACTGAGTGGAAAGGCGCGTATCTCTGGTATATCATTATACCTTTCGGCATTTACTTTATATCGAAGATCAGGAAGATAGAGATCGTGGCCGGTTATTTCATAGCCTCTTTTATCCTGTTTGGAGCCCAAGCGCTTATCCAGGATACGCAGGTCCTTAATATACTTGGCTACCTGAATTGGTTCTTTATTTTTATAATGCTTATAGAGCCCATGACAACGCCCGGGACATATTACGGTAAAATAATATTCGGCGCAGGGACGGGCGCTTTGATTTTTATCTTATATTTAATCGGGATTAAAGAGGCGGAACTCGTCGCGCTTTTATGCATGAATTTATCAGCGCCTTTATTAAACAAAAGGAGGTAAAAATGAAGAAAATAACCGTATTTTTAATCCTAAGCTTTTTCATGTGCTCGCTAGCGTACGCGCATCCGCCGTCGGACATAAAGCTAACATTTGATTCAAAGACCAAGATCCTGAAGGCGGTAATTATGCACAATGTAAGCGATGTCAAAAAACATTTTATTAACAAGGTGGATGTGGGGCTTAACGGAAAAGAGATAATAGAACACTCTATCAGCCGGCAGGACAATAATATCAGCCAGACCGTTAGCTATCTTATACCTGATGCCAAGCCCGGGGATAAACTGTCTGTTGAGGGTTATTGCAATATCAGCGGCAAACTTCAGAAAGAAATCAAGGTAACGAAATAATAGAGGGGTGCAACATGAAAATTCTGCATATTATTGCCACGCCAAGAGGCGAAGAGTCAAGGACCTTAAAGGTTAGCAGCGCTTTTTTCGAAGGGTTAAAAAAGAGTTACCCTGGCTGCAAGGTGGATACTTTGGATGTTACAAAGGAAAAACTCCCGCCTTTAACAGTGAAAGCTGTAAATGGGAAGTATGTATTGCTGGGCGGGAAGGATTTGCCCGAGGACATTAAGCCAGCTTGGACGGAAATTATAAAGCATATTGAAAGGTTTCTTTCAGTAGACGCTTATGTCATAAGCACTCCCATGTGGAATTTCAGCATTCCCTATTATCTGAAACATTATATAGATGTGATACTCCAGCCGAAATATCTTTTTAGGTATACTGAAAAAGGGCCGGAGGGGCTTGTGAAAGATAAAAAGATGGTTGTGATCACAAGCCGCGGCGGCGATTATTCTCCCGGGAGCCCCGGACATGCCTATGATTTCCAGGAGCCGTACATCAGATCCGTGTTCGGCCTGGCAGGCATACAGGATATCACCTTTATAAACAGCCAGCCAATGGACGCCCTTGGCCCCAGCGTGCAGGAAGAAAAGATAAAAGAATCGCGGGAGTTGGCGAGGAAACTGGGCGAAAAGGCCTTCGATAAATAAAATGAGCGTAAAAAAGATAGCTATCGCGGGAAATCCCAACGTGGGGAAAAGTGTGCTCTTTAACGCCCTCACAAAGCAGTATGTAGCGGTCTCCAATTATCCGGGCACTACAGTTGAGGTATCCAGGGGCAGGATGAACCTGGAAGGAGAGGAATACGAGGTGATCGATACGCCCGGGATGTATTCTCTTTACAGCATCACTGAAGAAGAGAGGGTCGCGAGGCGCATCCTGATAAATGAAAGGCCTGATATAGTTATCCACGTCCTGGACGCGAAAAATCTGGAAAGGATGCTGCTTCTTACCTTGCAGTTAATAGAAGCGGATCTCAACGTCATACTGGTGCTTAACATCATGGACGAGGCTGTTAAGGAAGGGATTTCGATTGATGCGAGCGGTCTGGAGAAAGAATTGAAGATACCAGTGGTGGAGACTGTTGCCACTGCTGGTAAAGGCATAGATGAGCTTAAGAAAAAGATAGGCGGGTATGGAAAAAAGAGACTATAAAGGACCAATAGAAAATTCCATAGAAATGGCCATAGAGAAGATAGAAAATCTCCTCAAGAGCGATTATTATCTGTCAGGCCGCTCCATAGCTATACTTTTACTCCAGGAAGACGAGGAGATAAGAAATCTTGTCAAAGAAAAAGACGTGGCTAATTTTGACAGGATAGAAGATATTATCAAAGATACAAAACTGCATTATGCTAACCCTATTTCGTATGAACTGGCTATTGAAAGACAGGATGAGGTAAAGGACATCCTGGGAAGGTATGTGAAATTTGAAAAAGACAGGATAAGTCCGCAGGAAAAATTAAGCCGGGCTCTAATGAATCCTTTATTTGGGATCCCGGCGCTTTTACTGGTCCTGTACCTGGGGCTTTATAAATTCGTGGGCCAGTTTGGCGCGGAAACAGTGGTGAATTTTCTGGAGTCAAGTATATTTGATAAATATGTAACACCTTTTTCAACAGTTTTAGCCGCAAGGATTATACCATGGATAGCCTTGCAGGATCTATTTATAGGAGAGTACGGGATTGTCACAATGGCATTCAGGTACGCGTTCGCGATCATACTCCCTATAACAGCGGTTTTCTTCCTGTTTTTTTCTCTCCTGGAGGATTCAGGGTATCTTCCCAGGCTCGCCATGCTCATAGACAGGACCTTTAAGAAAATAGGTCTGAGCGGGAGGGCTGTCATACCAATGGTGCTTGGCTTCGGCTGCGCCACCATGGCTACAATGGTTACCAGGATCCTGCCCACTAAGAGAGAGAGGATTATTGCCACGCTGCTTCTGGCGCTCGCTGTACCTTGTTCTGCGCAGCTGGGCGTTATCATGGCGTTATTGCAGCATAATCCTAAGGCGCTACTAGTATGGGCTGGCGTGATACTGTTTATATTTTTATTGGTAGGATATCTTACCTCAAAGATATTGCCCGGAGAAAGGCCGTCTTTTTATATGGAAATACCTCCGCTCAGGATCCCCAGCCTGTCCAATGTAATGATAAAAACTTATGTCAGGGTCAAATGGTATTTTCTCGAAATAATGCCTTTATTTTTATGGGCGAGCGTTTTAATATGGATAGGCAGGTTAACTCGCGTATTTGATTTGCTTATAAATCTTCTAAAAGGCCCGGTCAGCGCCATAGGATTGCCTCCTGAAGCCAGTAAGGCTTTTTTATTTGGTTTTTTTAGAAGGGATTACGGCGCAGCAGGCCTGTATGACCTGAACGCCCATAATAAACTGGATGGCGTACAGCTCGCAGTGGCTTGTGTGGCGCTTACCCTGTTCCTGCCGTGCATAGCGCAGTTTCTAATGAATATAAAAGAACGGGGATGGAAGACCGGCCTGGGCATATCGGTATTCATACTGGTTTTTTCTTTCAGCGTAGCGTATGCCCTTAATATCATATTGCGCAGTCTGGTTGTTGTATTATAAAGGTATATAAAGGAGCGAAATGGACAAAAAGATAATGCCTCTTTCCAAGCTGGACATCAATAAGAAGGCAAAGGTCTCTCATATAAAGACAGAGGATAAGGCTATGCTCCAGAGGATAATAGCCATAGGCGCGCTTCCGAACACAGACATTACCCTTATCCAGAGATTTCCTTCATTTGTCTTTCAGATAGGCAAGAGTCAGTTCGCCGTGGACAAGGAGCTGGCGTCCTGCATATACGTGAGACAAATTTAGTCTATAATTTTTCTTGACAAATTATTTAAATGATACTAATATAGTATCAATAAGAAAGGAAGTTAATGAGGTTTATAACGAGGGATACAGATTACGCGTTGAGGGCCATGATACTAATGGCCAGGGCTTTAAGGTATAAAGATAAGAAGGTTATTAGTGTGGAGGATATAGTTTCCGGAGAAAAGCTCCCTAAGGTATTCTTGAGGAGGATACTGCAGAAGCTGGCTGAGAAAAAAATACTCTCATCTTATAAAGGCAAGGGCGGCGGGTTTTCATTTCTGATCTCTCCGGAGAAAATAAGCCTGGCTGATGTGATCAAGGTATTTCAGGGTGAGATAGACCTTACAAACTGTTTTCTTAAAGGAAAGGTTTGCCCGAACAGGCCCGAATGCAGGGTAAGAGAAAAGATAAAGGCGATAAGTTTAAGGGTTGTAAAAGATATGGACAATATAACCATAGAAGAGATGTCTGAATAGGGGTAGATGTGGCGAAACGTAAAATAGTCAAGATAGACGAGGGAAAATGTACCGGTTGCGGGCTTTGTATCCCTAACTGCGCAGAAGGCGCGCTTCAGATAGTAGGCGGCAAGGCAAGGCTTGTAAAGGATATTTACTGCGATGGACTGGGCGCCTGCCTGGGGCATTGCCCTGAAGGCGCTATTACTATTGAAGAGAGAGGCGCAAAGGAATTTGACGAAGATGCCACAAAAAAACATCTGGAGGAGATGAAAAATAAAGAGGAGAAGAAATTACCATGCGGATGCCCGGGAACAGCGGTAAGAGAAATAAAAATACAAGGGACAGGAGACATGGGGCAAGGAAAAACAAAAACCAGTTATGAGCTTATAAACTGGCCGGTGCAGCTTAAGCTTGTACCCCCAGACGCGCCGTATTTTAAAAACGCGGATTTACTGATAGCGGCTGATTGCGTGGGATTTTCATGTCCTGATTTTCACAGGGATATGTTGAGCAGAAAGCCGCTTATCATATGCTGCCCTAAGCTTGATGACGCTGAATTGTATATAAAAAAGCTTGCCCAGATTTTTAGAATCAACAGCCTGAAAAGCGTGACTGTGGCGCATATGGAGGTGCCATGCTGTTTTGGGTTGAGCCAGATAGTGAGCGAGGCCTTGAAATTATCAGGCGCTAAGATACCTTTAAAAGAGATTACAATAGGCATTCAGGGGGATGTGAAATGAGTTTTTTTGACGGGTGTCCCGGATCCAAAAGGATCAGGGAGCCTTTTCCTGAGAATATAAGGTGCGCGTGCGGCAAAGATATAGAGATATGGTCTGACGAGGCGGAGACTATATGCCCTTTTTGCAAACAAAAAGCGCGCAGGTGTATGCCTGGCTCATGCCTGGACTGGTGCAAGATGGCAAAGGAATGCATCGGCCCGGAGAAATTTGACAAATATAAAAAACATAAAGGGGGTTGACATGTTTTGTTATCAGTGCGAACAGACAGCTGGCGGAACAGGATGCACGAGGATCGGGGTTTGCGGCAAAAATGAGGACATCCAGAGCCTTCAGGACACGCTTTTATTCGGATTAAAAGGCATTGCCGCGTACGCGTATCACGCAAGGGAATTAGGCGCCATAGATAAGGAAGTGGACGCCTTTATGCACGAGGCGCTTTTTAAGACAGTCACAAACGTGAGTTTTGACTTAAACCAGTATATCGAGCTGGTTTTAAAGTGCGGCTATATCAATATAAAGGTAATGGAGCTTCTGGATAAGGCCCATACCGAGAAGTTCGGTAACCCTGTGCCTACAGAAGTTGAGACAGGCACCAGAAAAGGCCCTGGTATAATTATAACCGGCCACGACCTTCTGGACCTGTATGAATTATTGAAACAGACAGAAGGCACTGGAGTGAATGTTTATACCCACGGCGAAATGCTTCCGGCCCACGGATACCCGGAGCTTAAAAAATTCAAACACCTGGCAGGTAATTACGGAGGGGCGTGGCAGGAGCAGAAAAAGGAATTTAGAGATTTTCCAGGCGTCATTCTGGCGACTACAAACTGCGTCCTGATACCCCCGGAAAATACTTATCTAGATAGATTATTTACAATAGGTATAACAGGCGTTAGTGGATCAAGGCGCATACAGGACAGGAAGGATTTCAGCGAACTTATTAAAAAGGCTAAGAGCCTGCCTGGGTTACCTGAGGCGCCGGGTAAAAAGATAATGACAGGATTCCATCATACAGCTGTCCTGGGCCTGGCTGATAAAGTTATAGGAGCTGTAAAATCAGGAAAAATAAAGCATTTCTTTCTGATAGGAGGATGCGATGGCGCAAAAGCAGGCAGGAATTATTACACGGAGTTTGCGG
This sequence comes from Candidatus Omnitrophota bacterium, assembly GCA_030691625.1. Taxonomy (GTDB): domain Bacteria; phylum Omnitrophota; class Gorgyraeia; order Gorgyraeales; family Gorgyraeaceae; genus UBA10183. The sequence continues at coordinate 27,238 of JAUYDX010000022.1, forward strand.
AGATGGTACCCAAGGATTGCGTGATACTTACGCTTGCGTGCGGGAAATACCGTTTCAATAAACTTGATTTCGGAGATATAGACGGTATCCCTAGACTGATAGACGTGGGCCAGTGCAATAACGCGTATTCAGCCATAAAGATCGCAGAGGCACTGGCAGGCGCTTTTAAGACAGACGTGAACGGCCTGCCTTTGACCCTGGTCCTGTCGTGGTTTGAGCAGAAAGCAGTTGCGATTCTCCTGAGTTTATTGTATCTTAATATTAAAGGTATATACATTGGCCCTACGCCGCCCGCGTTCCTGACAAAGAATGTTTTTAGCGTGCTTCAGGAAAAATTTGATTTGAGATTGATCACCAACCCTAAAGACGATATTGCTAAAGTATTGAAAACCTGAAATAAACCTCGCAGGTTGCCAAAGGCAACCTGCGAGGTTGGGGTGGTTATATGGATCCGAATGTCCTGCATAATATAGGCTATGGCATGTATATAATAAGTTCCAGTAAAGAGGATTTACTTAACGGCCAGATAGCGAATACGCTGTTCCAGATAACGAGCGAGCCTGTTACAATGGCTGTGAGTATAAATAAGAAGAATCTTACGCATGAGTATATAGAATCGAGCAAGAGGTTTAGCGTATCGGTGCTTTCCGAGGACGCGCCCTTGAGCTTTATAGGCAAGTTCGGATTCAAATCAGGCAGGTCTGAGGATAAATTCAAGGATACAAAATTTATAAAACTTGATTCAGGATGTCCTGTTGTTTTAGACAACGCGTTGTGCTATCTGGAAGCGGAGGTAATAAACCGGTTCGATTGCGGCACACACACACTTTTTCTGGGCAGTATGACGGACTCTAAGATATTGAAGACAGGTAGGCCTATGACGTATGATTATTATCACCAGGTAAAGCACGGCATAACGCCTGAGTCAGCGCCTACATTTATTAAAAAAGAAGCTGGGCAAATCAAAGGAGTAAATATGCAAAAATACAGATGTACAGTGTGCGGTTATATATATGATCCGGCTATAGGAGATCCTGATGGCGGGATAAAACCGGGCACGAGGTTCGAGGATATCCCTGATTCCTGGGTTTGTCCTGTGTGCGGGGCAAAGAAGATAGAATTTGTTAAAACCGCGTAGGTGGCCGAAGGCCTCCTACGCGGTTGGGAAGGCAATATGAAGGCTTTAGAGATCAAAAAAGGCATATACTGGGTAGGCGCTATAGACTGGGACCTCAGGAATTTTCATGGCTATTCCACGCAGATGGGCTCTACGTATAACGCGTATCTCGTTATAGATAAAAAGATCGCGCTTGTGGACACTGTAAAGCATTATAAATTTGACGAAATGCTTGAAAGGATAAAAAGCGTCATAGACCCATCCAAAATAGATTATATTGTTTCAAATCATACTGAGATGGACCATTCAGGCAGCATCCTGGATATGGCGGATATAGCGAAGAACGCGGTCATTGTATGCTCTCCGAACGGAGAAAAAGGCCTGAAAAAACATTTTAAGAAAAATTTGAATTTCAAGATCGTGAATACCGGCGATTCTATTAATATAGGCGCCAGAAGTTTGAATTTTGTATTGATGCAGATGGTGCATTGGCCTGATTCAATGGCTACTTATATCCCTGAGGATAAATTGTTTCTCCCGAATGACGCGTTTGGCCAGCACATCGCGTCCAGCGAAAGATTTGACGATGAGTTCGGATGGGATAGGATAAGATTAGAGGCTGCGAAATACTACGCTAATATAGTCCTTCCTTACGGCGCTCAGGTGGCTAAAGCGCTTGAGGCTGTCTCAAGTCTTGATATAGATATGATAGCTCCGAGCCACGGCCTGATATGGAGAAGCCATATAAAGGATATAATAGAGCTTTATAAAAAATGGGCGCAGAACGCGTGCGAGAAAAAGGCTGTTATTGTATATGACACCATGTGGCATAGCACTGAAAGAATGGCGTATGCGATAAAGGATGTCTTTGAAGAAAAAAGTATCCCGTGCGAAATAAGAAATCTAGCGGCTAGCCACATATCAGATGTTATGACATCTGTCCTAGACGCGAAATATATATGCGTGGGTTCCCCGACTTTGAATAACGGAGTTTTGCCGACTGTTTCCGCGTTCTTGACTTACCTGAAAGGACTTGCGCCTAAAAACAGGATCGGCATTGCGTTCGGGTCTTTTGGCTGGGGAGGCCAGAGCATAGGCGATATAGAAAATATTCTCGAATCAGCTAAATTTGAATTGCCAATTAAAGGGCTAAAGGTACAATGGGTGCCTGACGATAAGGAATTAGACGAACTAAAAAATAAAATAAGGGAGGTAGTAAAATGAAGATGAAAGGAAGCCAGACAGAAAAAAATCTTCTCGCGGCGTTCGCGGGAGAATCCCAGGCAAGGAACCGCTACACGTATTTCGCGAGCGTGGCGAAAAAAGAAGGCTATGAGCAGATATCAGCTATATTTTTAGAAACAGCTGAGAATGAAAAAGAGCACGCGAAAAGATTTTTCAAATTACTCGAAGGCGGAGACGTGGAAATAACCGCGGCTTATCCCGCGGGAGTTATAGGAAATACCGCCGCAAACCTCAAGGCCGCCGCAGAAGGAGAACAGCTCGAATGGACCAAGCTTTATAAGGGTTTTGAGGACGTCGCGCGCAAGGAAGGTTTTACAGAAGCCGCTGACCAATTTAAAGAGATAGCTATGGTTGAAGTAGAGCACGAAAAAAGATACCGCAAGTTTCTAAAAAATGTCAAAGAAAAAGCCGTGTTTAAAAGAGAAAAGACCATTAAATGGAAATGCCGTAATTGCGGCCGTGTCTATGAGGGTGCGGAAGCGCCCGAGAAGTGTCCTACATGCGATCATCCTCAGGCATATTACGAACTTCTGGGAGAAAATTATTGATCATGAAGGTATTCGGCATAAGCGCTAGCCCCAGGATAAACGGCAATACAGACCTGCTTCTGGATAAGGTTCTACAGGGCGCCAGCAGTAAAGGCGCTGACACGGAAAAAATTGTCCTTAATAAGCTTAAGTTTGTCCCGTGCCAGGAATGCGAAGAAATGGATGATAGCGGCGGGTGCCTGGTAAATGACGATATGCAGGCAGTATACAAGAAGCTAAAAGAGGCTGACGCTATTGTGCTGGCCTCGCCTGTATTCTTTGGAAGCCTTAGCGCCCAATCAAAGATGATGATAGATAGGTTCCAGTGCGCGTGGAGGGCAAAGTATATATTGAAAAAAGGCAATGGCTATAAAAAAATACCAGGGATATTTATCTCCGTAGAGGGTTCCAAACGGAAAGATTTTTTTCAAAACGCGAAGTCAATTGTCAGAAATTTCTTTGCCACAATTAATACGTCTTATAAATATGAGCTTTTCTGCCCCGGTATAGAGACCAAGGGAGATATACTCGCAAGCCGCGGATGCCTGAAAAAGGCCTTTGACATTGGCGCGAAACTGGTATTGCTAAAAAAGGAGTAATTATGCCTAATGTAAAGCTATATTCAACTTCAACATGCCATTATTGCGCCATGGCAAAGGAATTTTTGAAAAAAAACAACATCCAGTATGAAAATTTGGATGTCGGAATGAATCGCGAGGCAGGAAAAGAAATGGTAAATAAATCAGGCCAGATGGGAGTGCCTGTCCTGGATATAGACGGCGAGATAATCGTGGGTTTTGACAAAGACGCCATATCCAAGGCCCTGGATTTAACCTAACAACTTGACATGGAGACATTGTCTCAATGTCAAGTTGTCGGAGGGGATGCATGAAGGATATGCTGGAGTATTACGCTAAAAATAAAACGCAGATAAAAAACAGGCTGAGGGATTTTGAGGACAGCTATAAAAAAGACGATAAGCATGTTTTTTCAGAGCTATGTTTCTGCCTCTTGACGCCCCAGGCAGAGGCAGTGGAATGCGATAAGGCGATAAAGGAGCTAAAGAGGACAGGCCTTCTTTATGAGGGCCATCCAAAGGCTATAAGCCCTTACATCAAAGCGGCAAGATTCCTTAATAAGAAAGCGGAATTCATTGTAAACGCGAGGGGGTTATTTAAAAAGAACGGCTGCCTCAGGATAAAAAATTGCATAGACCGGAATGACATATTTAAAACCAGGGAATGGCTCGCAGAAAATATAAAGGGTATGGGCTATAAGGAGGCAAGCCATTTTTTAAGGAATATAGGTTTTGGGAAAAATCTCGCGATACTGGATGTGCACATACTCAAGAATCTTAAAAACTGCGGCGTGATAAACAAAATACCAAAGCACCTTACAAAAAAGGAATATCTGAAAATAGAAAATAAACTTAGGAGTTTTTGTAAAAAGATAAAGATACCAATGGATGAGCTGGATCTTTTATTCTGGTCTAAAGAGACAGGGTTTGTGTTTAAATAACTTCGTAAGTTGCCTACGGCAACTTACGAAGTTGATATTAATATCAGAAAGGAGGGTATGATGAAAGTAACTATTCATTACATGCTAAGGCCTGTAGCTCACTGCAAAGAGGGCTGCAGTTTTTGCTCCTGGGCACGAGCTTAAACTACCGCCATGAATGGTGCCAGGCACTAAATTATAATAGTGCCTGGCACCATTTTATTGTATAAATATGCTAAAAACAAAAAACACCCTTATTATTAATTCTGAAGGCAAGGAAGTCTTTTTGCACGGGGTAAACCTGGGCGGATGGCTTATGATGGAGGGCTATATCCTGCAGGGAAGGAACATAGCCGAAAAGGTTTTGAAGAAAGAGTTTAAAAAACGCTACGGTCAGAAGGAATTAGATAATTTCTCCAGCCTCTACAGAAATAATTTCATACAGGAATCAGACTTCAAAAATATAGCCTCGCTTAATCTAAATTGCATAAGACTCCCGTTTAATTATAGAGTTTTAGAAGAAGACAGGATTGATTTACTTGATAAAGCAGTTGATTTTTGCGAAAAATACAATATCTACTGCATCCTGGATATGCACGCCGCGCCAGGATCCCAGAACGAAGATTGGCACGCTGATAGCGAGGGGAAGGCGGAACTCTGGACGAATAATAAATACCAGGAAAGATTTTTTGAGCTGTGGGAATTAGCGGCGGACAAGTTCAAAGGCAGGGATATCATTGCGGGGTATGACGTATTGAACGAACCTGTTATCAGGACTCCTGATGCGGGCAAGGTTTTGAGAAAACTTTATATGAGCCTTGTTAAGCGCATAAGGGCTATTGATAAGGGGCATATCATATTCCTTGAAGGGAACACGTGGTCGCAGGTCCTTGAAGATATAGGAGAGCCTTTTAGCGAAAACCTTTCATACAGCGCGCATTTCTATCACCCGCTCGAATTTACGTTTAATTTTCAGAAAGGGCTCAAGTATCCAGGAGATATTTTGGGAGAGCAATGGGCGAGGGATACGATAAAAAGAAGGTTAGAAATTTATTATAACCATTCAAAGAAATGGAATATCCCTATTTTTTTAGGGGAGTTCGGGGTGAATTCAAGAGACGGCTATTATGGGGAATTTGAGTGGCTTAAAGATACTATAAGCTGTTTCAGGGATTTTAAATTTCATTGGACATACTGGACATATAAAGCAGCGGCAAACAGCGTTTTTCCAGACGGCATTTATCAATATTTAGCGAATCCTTTATGGGTCAATCGGCAGGGGCCTGTATCCGGATGGGAGAATTTTTATGACCTGTGGGATAGCCATAAAGAGAAAATCGCGGAATCCTGGAAAACAGAGAATTTTACAAAGCAGGAATCCCTGGCTAATTTACTTGCCAGTTCCCCTTCCTTCTGATAGAATTATCGAAAATGGACAAGGTAAAGTATTATCTCAATTCAGAAAATGAATTTGTAATAGAAAATTATCATAATTCCGGCGCCTTTTCCAATTTTCTGCCCGGCATAGCCGGCCTTTTCGGAATACCAATGTGGGTATTTTACGTCAATAGAGGCCAGGGCGTATGCAGTTTTGGCGTAGGAGGAAAAGACAGTTCTATAATGGAATTCCTGCCGGCGAATAGGGCGTACCAGCTTACAACTCTCCAGGGTTTCCGGACATTCATCAAGATAAAGAATAAAAAGAAAACAGTATTCTATGAGCCTTTCCAGCCCCACTCTATGCATAAATTCCATTCAGCTGAGCAGAGGATGTTTATCAATTCCTGCGAATTCAGGGTCCAGGAGATAAACCCTGAACTTGGCATCCGGATAGAGGTGGAATATTTCACAATACCAAACGAGCCTTTCGCGGGCCTTGCCAGGCTTGTGACTGTAAAAAATATATCAAAAAAGAATTTGTCTTTGGACATGCTGGACGGGACCCCGCTTATCATCCCTTATGGTGTATCAAATTTTTTCCTGCAGAAGATGAGGCGGACCATAGAGGCGTGGATGTTGGTGGAGAACCTTGATAAAAAAGCCCCTTTTTACAGATTGAAGGTGGACCCCAATGACGTCTCAGAAGTGGTTTTTATAAAAGAGGGGAATTTCTACATTTCCTCTTCCATCGATGGAAGAGGCGCAGGCTCCGCTCTTCCTGTAATCGTGGATCCTGAGGCTATATTCGGCCAGATCAATGATTTTTCTTACCCGCTTAATTTCATGAATTCCAAAAGGTGCGAACTTCCGGCAAAACAGATGAACCAAAATAAGCTTCCATGCGCAATGGCGCGCTCATCAGTTGAATTAAAACCCGGGAAAGAGTTTAAGCTGTACTCTGTGGCAGGCCATATGAGTTCCCTGGAAAATTTAAACTCACTTGGCCCTAAATTAAGGGACGAGGCGTTCTTTATTAGAAAGAAAGAAGAAAATAGGAACCTCATAAAGGACCTTGAAGGCAATATATTCACAGTCAGCTCTGATAAAAGGTATGACAGGTATTGCGGACAGGCATTCCTGGACAATACTATCAGGGGAGGTTTTCCTATAGTCTGCTCCAGCGAGCGCAGTCAGGCGTTTTATGTCTATTCCCGCAAGCATGGAGACCCTGAGAGGGATTACAATAAATTTTTCCTGGAGCCGAATTATTTTTCCCAGGGGGATGGCAATTTCAGGGACACGAACCAGAATCGCAGGAACGATGTATTCTTCAGCCCGGAGATAAAGGATTTCAACGTCCTGTATTTTTACAGCCTTCAGCAAGCAGATGGGTACAATCCGCTAGTTTTAAAAGGCATGAGGTTCAGGCTGAAGGATACGCAGAATTTGAGGGATAGCCTTAAGGGCAAGATTGACGAGAAGGATATGGATAAAATAAAATCTCTCGTATCTGTCAGTTTCACTCCGGGCAGGCTTTTCATGGGCATGGAGAAACTGGGGATAAAACTAAAATCTAACTGGCATGATTTTCTGCAGGCGCTTTCTAAAAATTGCGTAACCATATGCGACGCCGAACACGGAGAAGGTTTCTGGATAGATCACTGGACGTATAATCTTGACCTTGTGGAGAGTTATTTAAAAGTGTATCCGGATAAATTAAAGGAGCTGCTCCTGGATAAAAAAGAGTTCACGTTTTATGACAACCCCTTCTGCGTAAAACCCAGGTCCGAGAGATACCTTCTGGCCAGAGAAAACACAGTAAGGCAGTATCATTCGCTGGAAAAGGACCTTAAAAAAGACAGCATTATAAGAAAAAGAGATATAGAACCGCACGCAGCTAGAGCCAAAAACGGGGACGGTGATATCTGCAGGACAACGCTTCTTGTTAAGATGCTTTGCGTTGCGGTCAATAAAGTTTCTTCGTTTGACGCCTCAGGTATTGGCATAGAAATGGAAGCTGATAAGCCGGGATGGTGCGATTCCATGAATGGCTTGCCTGGGCTGTGCGGTTCATCTACCCCGGAGGTTTTTGAATTAAAGAGGCAGGTTGTTTTTCTGATGGATTCTCTGAATAAGCTCGCGCTAGATGAAAATTACAGAGTCAATGTCCCTGAAGAGATATGCGGCTTGCTGAAAAGTCTCAGAGACCTTATAAAAGAAAAAACAGACGATTTTACTTACTGGGACAGGGCAAATTCTTTAAAAGAGGAATACAGGAAGAAAACGAGATATGGCTTTAGCGGCGCGGAAACAGATTTGAACATAGGAGAATTAAAGGATATCTCAGGGGCATTTTTATTGAAGACAGACAGCGCGATTAAAAAGGCGTACGACCCTGTTAAAAAGGTATATACCACATATTTTATAAATGAAGTTGTGAAGTATGAGCTCCTTAATAGAGCGGATTCTGTAAAGGGAATGTCTCTGGTAAGGCCGCTTGCGTTTAAAAGTATAAGACTGCCTTTATTTTTAGAAGGGCCTGTGAGGGCGTTAAAGGTGGAGGATGACCTGGGGAAAGCAAGATCCATGTACGAAGCTATTAAGAATACAGAGTTGTACGATGCAGGGTTAAAGATGTATAAGATCAATGAACCTTTGAACAATGTGACCAGGGAAGTAGGCCGCTCCACTATATTTACCCCAGGCTGGCTGGAAAATGAATCCATATGGCTTCACATGGAATATAAGTATTTACTGGAGATATTGAAGAAAGGCATGTACGGGGAATTTTTCAAAGAGTTCAGAAGCGTCCTGATTCCTTTTCAGAAGCCGGAGAGATATGGGAGAAGTATTTTTGAAAATTCTTCTTTCATAGTCTCGAGCGCTTTTCCTGACAAAAGAATGCGCGGGAGGGGTTTTGTGGCGCGTCTGAGCGGTTCAACAGCTGAGATGCTGAATATATGGCTTGTGATGAGCGCGGGCAAAGAGCCATTTTTCTTAAATGAAAAAAGAGAGTTGAATTTGAGGTTTAATCCTGCGCTTCCATCCTGGCTTTTTACCAAAAAGCCCCAGAATGGTTTTCCGAAAAACACATACGCGTTTAAATTTTTAGGTAAAACAATCGTGGTTTATCATAACCCGAAGATGAAGGATACTGCAGGCGAGTCCAGCGTCAAGCCTAATTCCATGACCCTGGAATATGACGACGGACGAAAGATTGACATCCGAAAAGACATCATAGGCCCGCCTTGCGCTCTAGATATGAGAGACAGAAAAGTAAAAAGAATAGATATTTACTTAAGCTAACAACTTTACACTTGTGACATTGTTTCAAGTGTCAAGTTGTTTAGGAGTTTTTTATGGAAAATGGATTAATGCCTCTATATATAACCGCGGCCACGCTGGGTTTCATGCATACTGTTTTCGGGCCTGACCACTACGTGCCTTTTATTGTCATGGCAAAGGCAAGAAACTGGGGAGCGATTAAGACAGTGATATTGACTATCCTGTGCGGCATAGGCCATATAATGAGTTCTGTCATTATAGGCCTTGTGGGTGTTATTTTCGGAATAAAGGTGATGAGATTAGAAGCGCTTGAATCCTTCAGGGGAAACATAGCAGGATGGCTTTTGATAATATTCGGGTTTACATATCTGGTGTGGGGTATTTACAGGGCTATAAAAAACAGGCCTCATGAACATGCGCACAGCCATATTGATTCTAATGAGCACTCGCATACCCATTCTCATGAGGAAGGGCATGTCCATATGCACACGGAAAAAGGCAAAGTGAATATAACGCCCTGGATACTATTTACTATATTTGTTTTCGGGCCATGCGAACCGTTGATACCCATCATTATGAACCCGGCAGCGAAAAATAAAAGCATAGGCGTAGCGCTGGTAGCC
>JAUYDX010000030.1 GCA_030691625.1 Candidatus Omnitrophota bacterium
CGTAGCGGCCGGCGAAACACTCTCTGCGCCGAACGGCCCCAGCTGGCTCAGTGGACACCGTGCCCGCTCGCCCCGCTCTTTCGCAGAAAGGGCGGGGCTTGAATCGGCGAGGTTTTTCTCAAAACCTGCCAGGGCTGGCTATTACAATATGCGTTACTTATTCAGATAATAAAGTTATTGAATTTTATCTGTCAAAATGAGATAATAAAAAATTAATGGCTATAGACTCTAAACCAGCCATAGAAAAGGAGACGTCATGCGTATCAGGAATACTTGGTTTACGGCGCTAGCGGTTGCGGTTTCAGTATTATTTTGCGTAGTCAGTTCGAATGCAGCTTCCCAAAAAGATGTGTTTGCGGCAAAGGTTAACGGGGCCGGAATCAAGGCGGTAACGCTGGATGCGGCTGTCAATAATTTTATAGAAAACCAGAAAATGTTCGGCGTAACAGTAAAAGAAGAAGAGAAGGATGCTTTGAAAAAAGATATACTCAATGAGCTTGTATCAGCGGAGCTGTTGTACCAGGCGAGCCAGAAAGCCGGCCTCGGGGATCTGAGTAAAGAAGTCGATACCCAGCTGGAAAACATCAAAAAAGGATTTGGCTCTGAAGAGGAATTTCAAAAGGTATTAAAGGAAAGAGGTATAGATAGCAAGTCTCTTAAGGAAGACATCAAAAAAGGCGTCTATATAAATGCCTATCTGGAAAAGAACGTCTTTTCAAAAATGAGCCCGGTGACAGAGGATCAGAAAAAGCAGGAATATGAAACCAATAAAGATAAATTGAATGTCCCTGATGAAGTAAAGGCTAGCCATATACTCATAAAAGCAGGAGAAAAAGCTACCCCGGAAGAAAAACAAAAGGCAAAGGAAAAAATAGACGCGTTAAGGGCCAGGCTTATGTCAGGCGAAGATTTTGTCAAGCTCGCTAAAGAAAACTCCGAAGACGGTTCAGCCGCTAACGGCGGAGATCTAGGGTTTTTCAGAAAAGGCGAAATGGTAAAGCCTTTTGAAGACACTGCATTCGGCCTTGAAAAAGACCAGATCAGCCCTGTGGTTGAAACCCAGTTTGGTTATCATATAATAAAGGTGATAGATAAGAAAACTGCGCACACATTGACATACGAAGAAGTCTCTAAAGACGTAGAGAATTTTTTAATGAATAAAAATAAGAGAGACCAGGTCAATAAAACCGTAGAGGGTTTTAAGAAAGGCGCAAAGATAGAAATAATGTAGTTGAAGGTTTAAAGTTGAGGATATTATGAGAAGTGACATCATTAAAAAAGGCATTTCCAAAGCAGGCAACAGGGCGCTTTTGTACGCCACAGGCGCGTGCCATAGTGACATGAAAAAGCCTTTTATAGGCATAGCGTCCAGTTTTACAGACCTGATACCGGGCCATATGCACATGAGGACTCTGGAGAGATCTATTGAAAACGGGGTTTACGCAGGCGGAGGAAAGCCTTTTGTTTTTGGTATTCCGGGCATATGCGATGGCATTGCAATGGGCCACTCAGGCATGAGGTATTCTCTTGCCTCCAGGGAACTGATAGCTGACATGGTTGAGACTATCGCAGGAGCGTATTCGCTTGACGGACTTGTGCTTTTAACAAATTGCGATAAGATCACTCCAGGCATGCTCATGGCGGCCGCAAGAATGAATATACCCGCTATTATTGTCACAGCCGGCCCTATGCTGACAGGCAATTATAAAGGGAGGCGCCTGGACCTTGTAAGGGATACGTTTGAGGCTGTTGGAAAATTCAAGAAGGGCGAGATCTCAAGAGAAGAAATGGACGAGCTTGAGATGAACGCGTGTCCCGGCCCTGGTTCATGCCAGGGGCTTTTTACAGCCAATACAATGAGCTGCCTTACAGAGACAATGGGTATGTCTTTAATAGGATGCGCAACGTCCTTGGCAGTATCCAGCAAAAAGATGAGAATAGCTTTTGAGAGCGGCAGGAGGATCAACGAGCTTGTTGCGAAAAATGTGAAACCGCGTTCTATTATGAATAAAAAGGCATTCTTGAACGCGATAACAGTGGATATGGCTCTGGGCGGATCTACAAATACGGTTTTACATCTCACGGCAATAGCCAAAGAGGCAGGGATTTCGCTGCCGCTTGAAATATTTGATAAAATAAGCAAGGCTACGCCTAAGATATCTGATCTGAGGCCCGGGGGGGAATACTTTCTTGAGGATTTAGAATCCAGCGGCGGCATACCTGGTGTTCTGAACAGGCTGGCGGATAAATTAAATGACAATCCCACCGTAAGCGGATTATCTATAAAAGAGATCGCGAGGCTCAGTAAGGTTAGCGATGAAGAAGTTATAAGGCCTCTGGATAATCCTTATAATATAGAGGGAGGGATTGCTGTATTAAAAGGTAATATCGCGCCTGAAGGATGCGTCGTGAAACAGGGCGCGGTGAGCGAAGAGGCGATGCTTTTTAAAGGCAGGGCGAAGGTATTTGATTCTGAAGAAGAGTCAATGAGCGCTATACTGAGCGGCAGGATTAAAAAAGGCGACGTGGTTGTGATCAGGTATGAAGGCCCTAGCGGCGGGCCCGGCATGAGAGAGATGCTTTCTCCTACCTCGGCTATAGTCGGGATGGGCCTTGCCAATGACGTGGCGTTTATCACAGACGGAAGATTTTCAGGCGGGACGCGCGGCCCGTGTATAGGCCATGTTTCTCCCGAAGCCAGTAAAGGCGGGCCTATAGCAGTGGTCAGGGATAACGATGAGATTACAATAGATATACACAATAGGAGCATAGACGTGGATTTGACAGGCGCTGAGATAGCGAAACGCCTTAAAAGATGGAAGTCGCCTAAGCCGAGAGTTACAAGCGGCTGGCTTTCGAGATACAGCCGCATGGTGTCTTCTCCATCCAAAGGCGCAGTGCTGGAATAAAT
>JAUYDX010000063.1 GCA_030691625.1 Candidatus Omnitrophota bacterium
TTCAAAGAAGCCAGAACCTTTAGATAATGGCGGGTATTTTGATTTAGCGCCTCTGGATGTGGCGCAGGATTTGAGGCGCGATACGATATTCACCTTGCAGGCATTGGGCATAAATGTTGAATACAGCCATCATGAAGTCGCCGCAAGCCAGCATGAAATTGATTTACGTTATACCGACGCCCTTACAATGGCTGATAATGTGATGACTTACAGGCTTGTTGTTAAAGAAATTGCCCGTCAGCACGGGATATATGCTACATTTATGCCAAAGCCGATTTTCGGAATAAACGGTTCTGGCATGCACGTGCATCAGTCCTTATTTAAAGGAGATAAAAACGCATTTTTTGAAAAAGGCGAGAAATATTATTTATCCAGCATAGGAAAAGCCTATACAGCAGGCATTTTAAAGCATAGCCCTGAGATTACGGCAATTACAAGCCAGTGGGTTAATTCCTATAAGAGGCTCGTGCCAGGATATGAAGCGCCTGTTTATATATGCTGGGCGCAGATGAACCGTTCGGCGCTGGTGCGCATTCCCATGTATAAGCCTGGCAAAGAGAAATCAACCCGCATTGAATACCGCTCTCCTGATCCAAGCTGTAACCCTTATTTAGCATTTTCTGTAATGCTTGCGGCAGGATTAGAAGGTATAAATAAAAAGTACAAATTAAGCGAACCAGCCAATGACAATATCTATCACATGAGCGAAGAGGAAAAAGAAAAGGCAGGCATAAAATCTTTGCCTGAGGATTTACTCGAGGCGATAAAGATAGCTGAGAAGAGCAAGCTTATAAAAGAGTGCCTTGGAGATAAGGTATTCGAATATTTCATCCGCAATAAAAAGATGGAATGGAATGAATACAAGGCCCAGGTCAGCCAGTACGAAATTGACAAATATCTGCCGATATTGTAAAGAGGGACGGTTCAGGAAAGATATGTTTATACATGCTGTGTTATTTGAGATAGGGCTTACCGCATAATAAGTTATTGACAATCGGTTTTTTTGTGATACACTAGATATGTAAGCGCGGAGCAGCGCTTAAGAAGAGGAACAATGAGGCGTTCGAAAGAACGCCTTTTGTGTTTTTAGGATGATGAAGTCCTTTTTGGTAGAAAGATTCTACCGGAAAGGGCTTTTTATTTTTAAGGGGAGGGTTTTAAGATGATGGCTTTTAAAGTGATATTTTTCCTTGTCCTATGTTTCTTGTTCCTTATCTCAAGTTCTTTTGCCACCGCCACTACCCACATCTGGGCACCATCTACAGATGTGCAGGGCTATAAAAAATGGCACCTGACCTCTGATTACTATGTGCCCACAGAGAGCAATGCAAGCGGCGTCAGGCCTACTACAATAACTAATTTCGGTTTGACTGTTGGGGTATTGCCTTTCGAAAAATTTAACGCTGAAGTAGGATTTGACCACAAATCAGGATATGGGGACATGGATGATTACCCCTGGTACTTTAATACTAAGGTAGGTATCCCGGAAAATGCTTATGGCAATTTTTTTCCTGCAATAGCTGTGGGTATATATGATTTAGGTACAAAAGAAAATAAGACAGCTTCCAACGTAGTATACGCAAAGGCAGCAAAGACATTTTCTGCAGGAGATTTATCTCTGGGTAGGATTTCCCTGGGAGCGTTCAGAGGGGATGGGGATTTGCTTGTCCATGGCTCAAAAAAAGATAATAAAGGGCTTTTATTCACGTGGGAAAGGCTAATGCCTGAAATCTCAGACAAGTTTTGGATGTGTCTCGAATATCAGGGCACAAGGTCTTCGTATGGCGCCTGGAATGCAGGTTTTTCCTGGAAATTTGCAGACAATGTTTCAGGTTTATTTGGGTATGATTTTTATAATGACAGAGATCTGGCAGATACCTATACAATACAGTTAGACATAGATTTCTAAAAGGAGGTGTTTCATGATTAATTCAGGAGATACGGCGTTTGTTCTGATTTCCGCAGCGTTAGTAATGCTCATGACTCCGGCTCTGGCGTTTTTCTACGGAGGCATAGTGAGGCGTAAAAATGTTTTAGGCGTTCTCATGCAATGCATGGCAATACTTGCGCTTGTGAGTATTCAGTGGGTATTGTTTGGGTACAGCCTTTCTTTTGCGCCAGGCAATGCTTTTTTAGGCAGCCTTAGATGGTTTGGCTTGAACGGGGTAGGTTTTGAACCTTATGCGGATTACGCGGCTACCATACCTCACCAGACGTTCATGATATTCCAGGCAATGTTTGCGATAATCACGCCTGCTCTTATTATAGGTGCGTTTGCAGAGAGGATGAAATTTTCAGGGTTTATGATTTTTATACTTTTATGGGCAACCTTTGTTTACGACCCTGTGGCTCACTGGGTGTGGGGCATAGGAGGATGGCTGAGGAATTTAGGCGCGCTGGATTTTGCCGGAGGCACCGTTGTACATATTAATGCAGGCATAGCTGCTTTAGTGACAGCATTATTAATAGGTAAGAGAAAAGGCCTTGATAATAAATCTGCTCCGCCTCACAATATACCTTTTGTTGTTTTGGGCGCTGGGCTTTTGTGGTTTGGATGGTTCGGGTTTAATTCAGGAAGCGCCTTGGCAGCAAACGGCCTGGCTGTAAACGCTTTTGTAGTTACTAATACCGCTGCGGCGGCTGCTGGATTAAGCTGGGCAATGCTTGAATGGGTATTTAATGGGAAGCCTACTATATTTGGGACTGTGACAGGCGCTGTGGCAGGCCTAGTAGGTATTACGCCGGCAGCTGGTTTTGTGAGCGTGATTCCTGCTATAGTAATAGGTTTATTAGTCAGCGTATTCTGTTATATAGCGGTCGCGTATCTGAAACCGAAATTTGGCTATGACGATTCTCTGGACGCGTTCGGGGTACATGGCGTGGGAGGAATCTGGGGGTCTATAGCTACAGGATTATTCGCTTCCAAGGCAGTTAACCCGGCTGGCTCTGACGGATTATTCTTCGGCAATCCTCATCAACTGTATGTGCAAGCAGTCACTGTATTAGTTACAATTGTTTATTCCGCTGTAGTTACCTTTATTATATATAAGGTAGTTGACGCGGTTATAGGCATGCGCGTATCTGAAAAAGAAGAATCAATAGGCCTTGATCTCAGCCAGCATAGAGAAGGCGCGTATACAATGGTGGAATAAAAAAAGGAGGATATATGAAACTTATCATAGCAATAATTCAACCGAGTAAGTTTGCAGAAGTGCGGGACGAGCTTTATAAATCTGAGGTAAACCTTATTACTGTAAGCGAGGTCCTGGGCCATGGAAGGCAGAAAGGATTTAGCGAGGTCTACCGCGGGGTAAAAGAGATGGGTAACCTGCTGAAAAAGATCCGCCTGGAGATTGCTGTTAATGACAACTTTGTGGAGCCTATACTATCAGGGCTATTACTAAAGGCGCTAAAACAGGCGAGACAGGCGATGGCAAGATCTTTATCCTGGATTTAAATGAGTGCGTCAGGATCAGGACAGAAGAAAGAGGCTCTGTAGCTATTGGATAATTTTAGATTTAAGATTGCATAAATATTAGGTAGTGATAAAATGAATTAGGTTTTAAAAATGAAGACATACCATACTTTTCCAAAAAAACAGGGATTATACGACCCTCAGTTTGAGCACGACTCCTGCGGCGTGGGGTTTGTCTGCAATATCAAGGGCGAGAAGTCCAACGCTATCATCAAACAAGGTATCGAGGTTCTGCATAG
>JAUYDX010000074.1 GCA_030691625.1 Candidatus Omnitrophota bacterium
TGGGAACGGGTAGGAATTCTTTGAGCGTTGGAGAATCGCAGATAGGCGTACAGCAGGCGTGCAGAAACGGATTGGACGCTATGATGAAAGAGCTGCGCCAGGCAGGCGTTCTCACTATAATCGGTGTCCCAGCTAATGGTACAAATTATAGTTCAGTAACATTTCAAATTCCGACAGCTGTAGGCGCAGGTGGCATTACCTGGTCCAGCAATATCCAGTATGCGCTTGGCGGGCTGAATGGCGCGCAGCTGATAAGAGCGCAGTCAGGCAGTCAGAGGGTGCTTGCGAATAATATCTCGGCAATCAGCTTTAACAGATTGGCTGTGAGCCAGAATGTGCTGAATATCAGCATTACTGCGCAGAAAAATACATTTCCGGGTTTTACAGCAAGGCAGTCTACTATAACGCTTAATTCACAGGTGAGGATTAGAAACTAAAATGAATAACAGGGGTTTTATACTGGTGGCGTCTTATATGGTAGTGGCAGTGCTGATAATACTGGCTACCACGTTTTCTGCCAGAAGCATTGGAGAAAAAAGGGTTGCAGATAAAGAAAGAGATACTGTGCAGGCTCTGTGGCTCGCAGAGGCAGGCGTGGACAGGGCTATTATAGAACTGCCAAATACGCCTTTATCAGGTACGCTTGGCATAGGCGCGTATTCTACGCAGACAACAGCGCTGGGTTCTGGCAAATATCTTATAAATTCCACAGGAGGGGTGCCTCTTGCAACGATCAGCCCAAATAACGCTATTCGTAAAGTAAGCGCTGTAGTACAGCAGCCGTTAAATCCCGCAAACCCAGGGGATGTTACATCAGCTATTACTGCAAACGGAGATGTTACTGTAAAGGGAAGCGCTCAGGTGAACGGCACCATAGATGAAGAAAACGAGGTGTTCAATTTTGAAGATGTGTTCGGGATTTCCAAGGATGCAATGAAGAGCGGAGCTGTGCATCATTATACTGATCCGGCAAATAATATAACGCCAGTTGACCACTCTACATGGGTAGATATAGATACAGCAACAGAGATGAAGATAAGCGACAGCGGCTGGTCAGGGAGCGGTATACTTGTGGTTAATGGAAACCTTACAATTACAGGCGGACATTTTTCAGGCATAATATGGGTTATAGGAACTCTGCGAATAAGCGGTAATCCTATTTTAGATGGAGCATTTTTTGTAGAAAGCGGGGCAGAGGTTGATACTACTCTTACAGGGAATCCTATAGTGAGTTTTAATGGCAATGCTGTGAGCAGCGCATTCGGGTTTATACCATCCATGTCAGCTCCCCAGATAATCGGCTGGAAAGAAGATTAATGGCCAGGTCTTATAGCCTCAATGAAAATTTTGTAAATTCTGTAAAACGTTTCAGAAAAAAAGTAATCATCCAGCCCAATCCCTTAGACCCAAGGGGTTCTATTACTTATGAAGAATTAAATAAAAGCGTAAGGGCTTTGGCATATTATCTGTTAGGCCTCGGCATTAAAAAAGGCGACAGAGTGAGCATTGTCCTTGAAAACAGGCCTGAATGGGCTGTGATATTTTTTGCAATAGCTTATTCAGGCGCAATAGTGGTTCCTATAGCCCCTGGCACGCCTCATAAAGATATATCTTTAATATTAGCTGATTCAGGATCCAGATTTATATTTATTCAGGAAGAAAATATAGAATTGCGCGCTTTTTTAAAAACGCTCGGTAATATCGAAAAAATCATAACAGCGCCTTTTGAAAATTTTCAGGATGCGCCTGAATCTTTTAAGCCGGTTACTGTAGAACCTGATGACCTGGCAGCGCTTTTGTATACATCCGGCACAACTCAGGAGTCGAAAGGCGTAATGCTTACTCATAAGAATCTGTGCGCAAATTTTAGTTCCATAGACAAGACAGGACTTTTTACAGCCAGGGATTCTATATTAGCCATACTTCCGCTTTTTCATTCATATGCGCTTATGACCACGCTTATAACTCCTGTATTCAGCGGGATAAGGATTGTGTACGCGCCTTCTGACTGGCCAGAAAAATTAACGCAGTATATGAAAGAGGCGGGGATAAGCATACTGATAGGCGTTCCGCAAATATTCAGCATGATGCACAGCCGCATTATGAAGAAGATAAATGAAATGTCGCGTTTTTACAAACCGTTTGTAAAATTACTGGCGAAGAGGGCTTTTGGAAGAAGATTCAGGTTTTTTGTTTCAGGAGGCGCGAAACTTGATAAAAATATCACAGAGGATTTTCTGAAATTTGGTTTGAAAATACTGGAAGGATATGGCCTGACAGAAACATCGCCTGTTGTAAGCATAAATCCTTTAAAATCTCTAAGGCCTGGTTCCTGCGGAAAACCAGTGCAGGATGTTTTTGTGGAGGTTATAAATAAAAACAAAGAAGGCGTGGGCGAGATTACAGTTAAGGGCCCCAATGTC
Source organism: Candidatus Omnitrophota bacterium (assembly GCA_030691625.1). Classification (GTDB taxonomy): domain Bacteria; phylum Omnitrophota; class Gorgyraeia; order Gorgyraeales; family Gorgyraeaceae; genus UBA10183. The sequence goes on from JAUYDX010000074.1 coordinate 2,424, forward strand.
ATGAAAGGCTATTATAAAGATGAGGCAAAAACCAGAAGCTCTTTTAAAGACGGATGGCTTTTGACAGGCGACCTGGGCTACATTGACAGCGATGGTTACATATATATTACAGGCAGGTCCAAGGAAGTGATTGTTCTGAGTTCAGGCAAAAATATATATCCTGATGAAATTGAAAAACATTATTTCGTAGAGGCATTTGTAAAAGAGATGTGCGTTCTGGGGATATCAAGGCAGAAAGGCGCTGGTAAAATAGAATATCTTCATGCTGTTATTGTCTCTGATAAAACAAGAGAGGAGATAAAAGAAAAATTTGAAGAAATCGGGAAAGGACTGCCAGGATATAAGCATATAATGGGATTTACTATTATAAAAGAAAGTTTACCCAGGACAGTTTTGGGTAAACTTAAAAGATATGAGATAGAAAAGAAATTTCTGCCTGTGATATTGGAAGAAGGAAAAAGAAAGGAAATTTTATTATCAGGAGAAGAAAAGGTTTTGCTTGAATCTAATATCGGGAAGAAGGTGGTTGCCTGTATCAGAGAGGCCCTGGATATTAAAACTCTTATAAGCTTAAACGACAGCATAGAGCTTGACCTGGGCGCTGACTCTTTAGGAATAATTGAGCTTGTAACAGCGATAGAAAAGTGTTTTAATGTAGAGATGGATGAAGAAATGGTGAAGAGCGGTATATCAACCGTAAAAGACCTTATTTTAAAAGTAAAGGAGAAGATTCATGAATGACAGTTTAGTAAAGCCTGACCTGCAGTTTTCAATTGTCTGCGACAGCATCAGGAGAGAGGATAACGGG
>JAUYDX010000006.1 GCA_030691625.1 Candidatus Omnitrophota bacterium
ATACCCTTACCTTCCCCCATCTTCCTTTGAACTCGCCTGTCTTATCTCTATTGCCTATGCACACGGCCTCAGGCCTGAACTTTATAGTCTGCTCATGCAATAATCTTACATTCGAATTAGTGGAGAGAAGCTTTACCCTGAATCTTTCCGGAAACCTGGATATAACATCCAGAGAGTTGGTGCCTATTGAACCTGTTGAGCCCAGAACTGCTATCTTTTCCATAATATATACTTCTCTATCCCGCAATCGTCAAACATATATAAAAAATCGGCGCTGTAAATAGCACGCTGTCCATCACATCCAGCATTCCACCCAGGCCTGGAAGAAAGACACTGGAATCCTTTACCTCATAATCCCTTTTTATAAGGCTTTCCGCCAGGTCTCCCAACTGCGCGAAAATCCCTATCAGGACGCCGCTTATAAGCACAAAACTGAAACTCATCCACGACAGATAATACCTGCTTATAAGCGCGCAGGCTATGCTGAATATAAAACCTCCTATGGCTCCTTCCACTGATTTATTCGGGCTTATCCTGGGGATAAGCTTACGTTTCCCAAAGTTAGACCCCACAAGATACGCGCCCATGTCGCCTGCCTTTGTCACGAGCAGTAAATACGCCACCAGCTTATGCCCGTCTGCCAGGAATCTTATCTTTACCAGAAACGTAAAAAACCATCCTATGTAAAAGACCGCAAAGAGCGTCACTGCTATCAAATTAACGGCATTCTTATTTTCTTTTCTGGTAAACTGTATTATAAATAGCGCGATCAATACGAGAATAAAAAATGCCGCCTCCCATATCCCGCCCGTAGGCCTGTAAAAATAAGTTATGTAAGGTAACAGTATCCCGGAAAGAACCCCTACATACGCAAAACTCAGGGGAAATATTTTTTTCGCTTCCATCCTGAAAAATTCATAAAGCCCCAGCCCGATAAAAATAGAGGCCACTACCCCGAATGTCCAGACAGGCAGCGCGAATATGCTGGCAATGACAATCAATATTAAACTTATTGATGTAATTGAACGTTTAAGCATTAACCTATCTCCCTCCGAACCTTCTATCCCTTTTATTATACTCTTCTATCGCCTTATCCAGGTCATTTTCCCCAAAATCAGGCCACAGTTTATCTGTCACATAGATCTCGGCGTACGATATCTGCCACAAAAGGAAATTAGACACTCTCATCTCTCCGCTCGTGCGTATCAAAAGATCCGGGTCAGGCTGGCCCTGCGTATAAAGCCTGCTGGAAAAAACATCTTCATCTATTTCAGACACATTTATTTTTCCGCTTCTCGCGTCTTCAACCAGAGCCCTTACCGCGTTCAATATCTCCTGCCTCGCGCCGTAACTCAAGGCCACGTTAAGAGTCAGTTTTTCGTAACCAGCGGTTTCCTTTTCTTTACTCTCTATCTTTGCCAGCAGGTCCTTTTGTATCTTAGCCCTTTCTCCTATGACACGAAATCTTATCTGGTTATCATGAAACAGTTTAAATTCCCTGTCTATAAAATTTTCCAGCAGTTTAAACAGCGCCTTTATCTCCTGGTCAGGCCTTTTCCAGTTTTCCGTTGAAAACGCGTAGAGCGTGAGATACCTGACACCCTTCTTGACGCACGCCTTGACTATCTTCCGGACAGACTCCACGCCCTGACTATGGCCCAGGACCTTTGGAAGGCCTCTGGCCTCAGCCCACCTGCCGTTCCCGTCCATTATTATAGCAATATGTTTTGGGATTGTCATAGATTATAAAGAAACCCTTGACATTTTGCCTCAGGCAAAATGTCAAGGGTTAGGATAGTTACTCAAGACTCATAAAAATTTAAAACTATTTGACTATCGGCTGTAGCGTATCCACTTTCAGTTTTGATTCCAGATCCGCATACGCCGCTTTCAGATTAGTCAGTTCCGCGTTGGCCGCATTTAAAGAATTCTGCTGGCTTCCTGCAACGGCTATCTGGTCATTAGCCTGGTTGATCGCGCCGGTCAATTGTTTCTGCAAATCAGATGCTTTCGCGTTAAGGCCCGCTATCTGGTCATTCAACTGGATTGTCTTTATCTTTTCCGCGCTTAACTGGCTGTTTAAACCTGCCGCGTAACCTATCGTGATGATCAAAAGCGCTGCCAGCACACTGATAATAACAAGGTTTGTCTTTGCCTTATCCATTTCCCCTGCCTCCCTTTTTATTTTTTATACTTCTTCAGCTGTCTTTCTATCTGCTGTTTTCTCTGGGTGATCTTATTCATATCAGCCTGGATCTTTTCCATGTTCTTGGGCAATATCACTATCTCCACGCGCCTGTTCTGTTTCTTGCCTTCGACAGTGTCATTAGAGGCCACGGGCCTGTATTCTCCGTAACCTATCGCAGCCACCCTCTTAGGATTTATGCCTTTTTTATCCACGAGATAATGAAGCACGCTTGTAGCCCTGGAGGTGGAAAGTTCCCAGTTGGATTTCCATCCGGAATGCCTGATGGGCTCATTGTCAGTGTGGCCTTCTATGCCTACATTCCTGTCTTCCACATTCTGCTCCAGAACCCCGGCTACCTTATCAAGGGAATTAAACGCTGCCTCTTTTATGTCTGCCTTACCTGAATCAAAAAGCACCTCTGTCAAAAATACTATCGCGAGCCCTTTTTCCGCCATCTCGAGCCTTACGCTCTTATCGTCTATCTCCTGTTTTAATTTTTCTTCCAGAAGCAGTTTTGCCTTTTCCAGTTCGGTTAGCTCCGCCTCTTTCTGGTCCTGTAGTTCGCTGAGCCTGGCGTTCAGGGCCTCGATCTCGCTTGAGAGCGAATCTATCTTATCCACATCGCTTTTATGTCTTGTCTGAAATGTAATCGAACATCCGGACATAACAAGAGAAACCATAATCACTGCCAGAACACCCAACAATCTTTTATTTGCGGCCATAATGTATCCCTCCCTTGCTTTTTTGTTAATAATAATACACCGTTGATATAAAGTCAATATAAAAATGCCTCTGCTCTAAATCCTGAACGCCTGCTCGCGCTTCGAGCCCACTGAAACCATGCCGATCTTTACGTTTAAAAGCTTAGACAGCCTGGATAAATATTTCTTCGCGTTTCCCGGCAGATCCTTATACCTCGTAACCGAAGTGGTGTCCTTCATCCATCCGCCGCATTCTTCGTACAGAGGCTCACAGTTCTCAAGTATATCTATATCCGCGGGGAAATCCTTATATTCCTTACCTTTATATTTATAAGCTGCGCAGATCTTTATCTTATCCATCTCATCCAGGACATCCAGTTTTGTGACCACTATCTCGTCCAGGCCGTTGACCGTTACAGCGTGTTTGACTATTACCGCGTCAAACCACCCGCATCTCCTGGGCCTGCCTGTTGTGGCGCCGAATTCCCTGCCTTTAGTCCTGATCTTTTCCATAAGCACTTTTTCAAATTCTGTGGGAAAAGGCCCCTCTCCTACTCTTGTGGTATACGCCTTCACTACCCCTATAACTTTATCTATCCTGGTAGGGCCAACGCCCGTGCCTGTTGAAGCGCCTCCGGCAGTGGCGCTGGAAGATGTGACATAAGGATATGTCCCGTGGTCTATGTCCAAAAGAGTGCCTTGCGCCCCTTCAAATAAAATGTCTTTTTTCTTAACTATGGCTTTATTCAAGACCTGAGAAACATTTGCCAGGTATTTTTTAACCTTTTTTCCGTATTCCAGGTACTCGTTATAAATCTGCCCGGCGTCAAATTCGCTGGAGCCTTCCAGGTTCGCGTAAAGTTTCTTTTTTAAGGATTCCGGGTTTACAAGGTCTATCATCCTTATCCCGCACCTCGCCATTTTATCTATATAACAGGGCCCTATACCTCTGCCAGTAGTGCCTATCTGTGCCCCGCGCCTTTTATCTATTACCTTATGATACGGCAATATCACATGAGCTGACTCGCTTATCATAAGATTAGAATCTATCTTTATGCCTTTTTCTTCCAGCATCCCTATCTCTCTTAAAAGCGCCTCAGGGTCCACCACCACGCCATTCCCTATTACGCAGAGTTTATTTTTTCTTAAGATCCCCGAAGGTATAAGGTGAAGTATAAATTCCTTGTCGCCTATGACAACAGTGTGGCCGGCGTTATTCCCGCCCTGATATCTTACAATGATATCAGCGTCCCTCGCCAGGATATCTATAATTTTACCCTTGCCTTCGTCCCCCCACTGCGCGCCGACTACAACTCTACAAGACATGAAATCTCCTCCAGGTTACGCCCGCCGGTTACAGTAACCCCTCTTTACGGTGTCATTGTGAATATCTTCCTTGCTATCTCCGGGTATTTTGCTATAAAGCGCAGCTCGTCGTGCGTGAGCGGCTGCTGGGTGTGCACATTAGCGTACCTTACAAGTTCCAGGATATTGGCCGCTTCTTTGTCATCTTTAAATTTTATCTCCAGCTTGTCGTACACGTTCCTGAAACCCTTTATGCCTGAATACTCTCCTGCGATTATCTGCCTGCCTGTCTCTATCAGCTCAGGTTCCCCTCTTCCCAGCTCCTCGTAATCGTAAAGTTCGTAATTACGCCTGTCTTTTAGAGCGCCGTCCGCGTGTATGCCTGACTCGTGAGCAAACGCGTTCGCGCCGATACCGGGTTGATTTATAGGCACAGGGACCTTAAAAGCGTACGAAACGTACTTGCCTATCTTCCACGCGTGGTTCAGCTTTATCCGCTCGTCCAGATGGTACTTTCCGAAAAACCCGCTTGAATATTTGATCGCGAGTATAATAGAAACCAGGTCCGCGTTTCCCGCGCGCTCGCCCATCCCGTTCACAGTGGTATTTATATACGCGTCTACGCCGGCGTCTATGGCCGCCTTTGCGCCTGCCACTGAACACGCGATAACCATGCCCAGATCATTGTGGCAATGAAGCTCTATGGGAAGTTTTACCTCGCTCGCCAGCATCTTTATCCTCTTGTAAATCGTGAACGGGTCGTCGTAACCGAGCGTGTCGCAATACCTGATCCTGTCTGCGCCGTGGTCTTTAGCCGCTTTCGCGAATTTTATGAGATAAGGCATATCGGTCCTTGACGCGTCCTCCGCGTTCACGCCCACTATCTTTAATTTCTTTTTTCTTGCCAGGTCCACCGCGTCTGTCATCATGAGCAGGATATCGTCCCTGGTCTTATTACCCAGGAATTTCCCGCTGGTCATCTGCTCTGAAGTGGATATGGAGAGGTTGAGATTTTCCACATCTGTCATCTCGCAGGCCCTTCTCACATCCTCTTTTATAGCCCTTACCCAGCCATTCAGGACAATAGGTTTTAATGCGCCCATTTTGACGAGCTCCATATTCGCGTTCAGATAATTTGTCTCGTGGCGCGTTACCGGGAAACCAAACTCGCTTCCATATATCCCCATCTCGTTCAGGAATATATTTATCATGGTCTTCTGGAGTTTGGCGAGCCCCAGCTTCGCGGTCTGCACCCCGTCCCTATTGGTCACATCAATGATATAAATCTTATTGTTCTTCATAGAATTTCTCCTTAGCTGACAGCTTATAGCTTAATCAATGTCGCGTCTAAAATATTCTTATCCTTCCTTATCTCATTCAATACCTTTTCTGACACAGCGCTGTCCACATTCAAGACCGACAATGTCTTTCCTCCGGGCTTTTCCCTGCCAAACGTCATCGCCGCTATATTAACGCCATTCTTTCCTAAAACAGTGCCCATCATACCTATAATACCGGGAACGTCTATATTGTGCGCCACTACCATGTACCCTTCGGGTATGGCGTCTACGTGGAATTCGTCTATCTTGACGATCCTGGCGTCCTTCTTCGTAAACAGCGTGCCTGAAACAGCCCTGATACCTGTATCTGTTTTTATCTCCACGCTTATAAGGCTCGAATATTCTTCCAGGCTGGTCGCCTTCATCTCCTCTACCTTTATCCCGCGCTCTTTAGCTACAAGCATGGAGTTTACGTAATTAACTGTCTCCTGGAGCACCGGGTATAAAACGCCTTTAACAATAGCGACTGTAATGGGGGATAAATTATACTTGGTGACATCCCCGGAATATTTTATCTGGATCTCCTGAGTTCTGCCTTTCGCGAGCTGAGACGCTAGAGCGCCTATCTTGTCTCCCAGATTTATATAAGGCTGTAATATCTTATAAAGCTCCAGATCAACGCAGGGCACATTTACCGCGTTTCTTATCCCGCAGCCCAGAAGCGCGTCGCGCGCGCTGTCCGCGATCTCAACAGCCACGTTTATCTGCGCCTCTTCTGTTGACGCTCCGAGATGCGGGGTCAATACGACCTTGCCGCATTTAAATAAAGGATTTTCCTTGATAGGGGGTTCTTTTTCATAGACGTCAAATGCCGCGCCTGCTATCTTTCCTGCGTTAATCCCTTCAAGCACATCTAGTTCATTAACTATCCCGCCCCTTGCGCAGTTTATTATCCTCACGCCGGGCTTCATCATGGCTATGGAATCCTTGTTTATTATATTCTTTGTCTCTTCGGTAAGAGGCGCGTGCACTGTTATATAATCTGATTTTTTAAATATCTCTTTTACTTCGACTGATTCTATGCCCAGCTCATTTGCCTTTTGCATGGATAAAAACGGGTCATACGCTATAACCTTCATTCCGAACGCGAGCGCCCTCTTCGCAAACTCTGTTCCGATCCTGCCAAACCCTATAATGCCGAGCGTCTTCCCGTATATCTCAGTGCCCATGAATTTCTTTCTTTCCCATTCCCCTTTTTTAACAGACGCGTCTGCCTGGGGTATATTTCTTGAGAGAGAAAGCATGAGGGAAAAGGCGTGCTCCGCCGTGGACATGGTGTTCCCGCCAGGCGTGTTCATGACTATGATGCCCCTTTTGGATGCGCTAGCGAGATCCACGTTATCCAGCCCTACCCCTGCCCTGCCTATCAATTTCAGGTTTGTAGCTGCGTCTATAATATCTTTTGTGACCTTCGTCTCGCTTCTTACCAAAAGCGCGTCATAGTCCTTTATGATCTTTTTCAGTTCTTCGGGCGGTAATTTATGCTTCACGTCCACCTGAAATTCCTTTACCTTCTTAAGGATATCCACGCCTTCCTGCGCTAAAGGATCGCTCACCAGTATCTTAAACATGCTCTTCTCCTGCTCTCTAAACAACTTTACATTGAGACATTGTCTCAATGTAAAGTTGTTGGGATTATTTTAGGGTTTCTTCCAGCGCCTTTACGCCGGAACCCAGCTGAAACTTATACCCCATCTCGCTCAAAACCGTCTCGAGCGTAGCTATGCACACTATAAGGTCAGATGGCGTGATGTATCCCATCGTAGCTATCCTGAACATCTTGCCTTTCATCTCGTCCTGGCCGCCTGCTATGCCTACACCATATTTATCTCTCATTGTCTTTACTAATTTTTCGCCGTCTATACCCTGTGGAACTTTAACAGCGGTTACGCCGTCTGAATACGCTTCAGGCGCGAATAATTCCAGGCCCATCGCCTTGACCGAGCTTCGCACCGCAGACGCCATCTTCTTATGCCTTTCGAATATCACTTCAAGACCCTCTTCTCTTATTATTTTCAAAGCCTCCCGCAGTCCGATCATAAGATTTACTGCAGGCGTAAAAGGGGTGTCAGTCTTTGCTATAGCCTTCCTGTATGCCTTGAAATCAAAATAATACTTGGGCAATGTGGATTTTTCAATCAATCCCCACGCCTTCGCGCTCACGCTTACAAACGCGAGCCCGGGCGGTATCATGAGCCCTTTCTGGGAACCAGACACCACGACATCCACTCCCCACTCGTCTGTTTTTATTGGTATAGCCGCGAGGCCGCTTATGGCGTCCACCACAAGCGCTGCCTCGTAATTCTTCACTATCTTTGCTATCGCCTCTACGTCCGTGGAAACGCCTGTTGACGTTTCGCAAAGAGTAACGTAAACAGCTTTTATCTTTTTATCTATTTTCAATGCCTCGTCTCTCTTTTTAGGATCCACTGCCTTTCCACATACCACGTCCAAAGGGATAAATTCAACGCCATATGCCTTGCATATCTCCCCGAATCTTTCCCCGAATTTCCCGCCGCGCACCACAAGGGCCTTATCGCCCGGCGAGAGAAGATTAATAACAGATCCTTCCATCGCGCCTGTGCCTGACGCAGCGAATATAAGGACCTCGTTTTTGGTCTGATACACGTATTTTAAATCCTCCTCCACTTCCTGAATGACCTTCTGGAATTCCGGGGTCCTGTGATGGATGATCGGCCTCGCCATTGTCTCCAAAACCCTTGGAGGTATGGGCGTCGGCCCTGGGGTTAATAAATAATTTTTTAACATGGTTGTCTCCTAATATGTATTGTTCGAGCGGATATTACGGCTAATCGCGCAAGCTCAGTCGAGAACTTCTCGACTCTGTTCACATATTCAGCTCCCCGCGACCGCTCGAAGAATATTATCGCTACTACTTACTCTCTACTATTACTTCGTCTATAATACCATACTCCAGCGATTCATTGCTGGACATAAAATAATCCCTGTCAGTGTCTTTCTGGACCTTATCAAGAGGCTTGCCTGTATGTTTCGCGAGTATCTCGTTGATCCTGTCCTTCATCTTCAGGATCTCTTTTGCCTGTATGCTTATATCCGATGCCTGGCCCTGAACCCCGCCCCATGGCTGATGTATCATGACTCTCGCGTTAGGAAGCGCGTAGCGCTTGCCCTTTGCGCCTGCCGCCAGAAGCACCGCGCCCATGCTGGCTGCCTGGCCCACGCAGTAAGTCGACACGTCAGGTTTTACAAACTGCATTGTGTCGTATATGGCCATGCCCGCTGTCACTATGCCTCCGGGGCTATTGATGTAAATACTGATGTCTCTTTCGCGGTCTTCCATCTGCAGGAAAAGCATCTGGGCTATGACCACGTTCGCGACTATGTCATCTATGGGAGAACCGATAAAAATTATCCTGTCCTTGAGAAGCCTCGAATAAATATCATACGCCCTCTCTCCCCTGTCTGACTGCTCGATTACCATGGGTATTAACATATCCTGCCTCCTTATCTTCTCGACTTCGCTCCCATATCTAGCTCTCGTGACCACTCGAAGAATACTGTTCGAGCGGACAACGCTGCTATATCTGCAAACCCAGTCGAGAACTATTCTACCTTCGCCTCTTTCAGCAAAAAATCCATCACCTTTTTGTTTCTCATATTCACCACGAGCTCGTCCATGCCGTGGTTTTTTTCAAGATGCGCTCTTATTTCGTCTTTTGTCTTTTTATACTGTCCTGCCAGGCCTTCCAGGTATTTATCCAGTTCTTCTTCCTTGATATAAATCTTTTCTGCCTGCGCGATCCTGTCCAGGATAAAAAATGCCTTTACCTGCCTCAATGCCTGCTTATAGGCGTTCTCCTCTAATTCTTTCCTGTCCTTTTCCTCCAGGATAAATTTTTTATCCGGAGCTTGTTTTTTCTGCAGGGCCTCCATATACTTGATACGCGCGTCAGCCTCTTTAACGAGCCTTTCTTTTTCAGAATTCACAAGCGTTTCAGGCACCTCGAAATCCATGCTGTCCAGGAGCTTATCTATAACCTGCACCTCCAGATCGCTCTCGCTATCCTGCTCCAGCCTCGCCTTCAGATTTTCCTTTATCGCGTCTTTTAATTTTTCAAGATTTTCAAAACCCGCGTCCTTCGCGAATTCGTCGTCTAATTTAGGGAGCACCTTTTCTTTTTCCTCCGCCCCTTCTTTAGGCACGTTATGGGAATGCAGTTCCCTGATGCGCTCCATATTTTTTATAACATCCTCTTCTTTCACCTCTACGCTCTTTTTCTTCAGCTTAAGGCCTTTGTAATTCTTCAGATTTATCTCAGGCCTTGTCTCAATGCTCGCCTTGTACGAAAAACCATCTTTTGTATCCAGCTTTACATCGCTCACCTCTGGATAGCCTATAGGGTCTAATTTATTTTCCTGTATGATCTTTTCATAGGTTTCAGGTATAAGTTTTTTCAGCACCTCTTCCTTCGCGGCCTTGGAATAATGCAGTTCCAAAAGATCCCTCGGCGCTCTTCCCTGCCTGAAACCAGGCACGCTGGCGTATTTTCCTATATTTAAATAGACCTCGTCAAGCGCCTCCTTCACCTTTTCCGGCGGAAGGCTGACCTCGAAACTATGTTTGCAGTTTTTCAATTTCTTAACGCTGGATTTCATAACTTGAATTTTTCGCCTAAATATATCTCCCTTGCCTTCGGGTCATTTACCAGCACATCCTTATTGCCTGAAATAAGTATTTTTCCCTCTGCCATTATATACGAATGGTTTGTTATTTCAAGTGTTTCCCTTACATTGTGGTCTGTAAGGAGTATCCCTAATCCTTTCCTCTTGAGCTCATTTATAATATCCTGCGCGTCAGAGACCGCTATAGGGTCTATGCCGCTGAATGGTTCGTCCAGGAGTATGAAAAGCGGGTTTGTCACAAGCGCCCTTGTTATTTCAAGCCTCCTTCTTTCCCCGCCTGAAAGCATGTACGCCTTTTTTTTCGCGAGATGGCTTATGTTTAATTCCTGCAATAACTCCTCGAGCCTGCTCTTCCGGACCTGCCTGGGAAGACGCAGGGTCTCAAGCACAGCCATTATATTTTCTTCCACTGTAAGCCGCCTGAATATGGACGGCTCCTGCGAAAGATACCCTATGCCGTTTCTGGCCCTGCGGTACATCGCGAGTTTTGTGATATTATTGCCGTCAAAAAATATGCTTCCTTTATCAGGCCTGAGCGCCCCCACTATCATGTAAAACGTGGTTGTCTTACCTGCCCCGTTCGGTCCGAGAAGGCCCACCACCTCCCCGCGTTTTATATTCATAGAGACCCCGTCCACAACCCTTTTCCCGTCGTAGGATTTCACAAGATCCCTTATTTCCAGGAGATGTCCGTTACTCGTTGGTTCCGCCATTTTGAATGACCAGTTTCGGCCTGTTGGGAAGCACTACCCTTCCCTGTTCCACCAGATATATCGCCTTTTCGCTATAGGTCACATTGTCGCCGTTTATGATCTTCACATTGCCCCGCGCCACCACAAACTTGACCCGCCTTGTCTTTGGGTTAAAATACACGTCTATCCTGTCGGCCAAAATGTCGCCTCTTGAATCACGGACATGCACATTGCCGTGGAAAAAAGCCAGATTTTTTTTGTAATTTAATTCCAGCGGGCCGTCGCATGTTATAATAGTCTGCATCCTGGCTCCGGCGGGATCAGGCATCAGCGCCTCGTCCGATACAAATTTTGCGCTTATATCCTGCTTCAGCTCAGCTGTGCTGGCCCCCATATCGCACACAGCGCCGGTACCTGTAATATCCATATCAGGCCTTTTGATGTTAACCTCTTCTTCAGTGGACATATTTTTAGTGTCCGCGTTCCACAACAGGTAATCAGTGGTGAGTTTTGTGCCGTCCGTGGAAGCGGCCACCACATTGTCCCTCAGGCGCACCAGGTTTTCGCCTTTGTCGAAACTCCCCTGCATGGCCTTTAATTTAAGCGTTGTGGCGTCGCCGAAAGACAAAGCTGACAGCCGCTCTATATTAACGGTATTTTCAATAACCTCCGCTGACGAGCCGTTGAGTTTCCATTTCTGGGATCCGCCCTCTTCATACTGCACAAAGGAAAAATCATTCACCTGCTGCTGCGGTTCATTTTTTTTCTCTTCCGCAAAACAAATATTTTGGCACACTAAAGTGTGCCCTGCAGCTGCTAAAATAATTATAAAAAAACTCGCTCTTTTCATTCTTTCGTCTTCCACCTGTCGTGAAACCATACCCAGTGATCAGGGAATTTTCTTATATTTTCCTCTATGGCCTTATTGCATCTAAGGGTGTTTTCCGGGATATCCTTTACTCTGTCCCCGGTCCTTGCCAGCTCAATGGGCTTCTGGATCAAAACCTCGTGGCCAAATCCTTTTCTCGCTATAAAACATGGGACTATAGGGGCGCCTGTCAAATAATTCAACACGCTCGGCCCGCTTGGCGTCCAGGCCCTCTTCCCGAAAAAATCCGCGAACACGCCTGATATGCTGTCCATGTCCTGGTCAGGCATGATGCCTATAAATCCACCGGCCCTTAAAAGATCCACTATCTCTTTTGCCGACGCGTCTCTGTAGACTACGTTAAGATTGTTTTTCTTCCTTATCCCGCCTAAAAACTCCTCCAGCTCATCCATCCTCACGCGCCTGGCTATCACAGTCATAGGAAACCCGATTACTGAAAGATAATGCGCCAGGATCTCCCAGTTGCCGAAATGCGCTGAAAGGCATATGACGCCTCTCTTTTCCCTGACAAAACCCTTTAAGATCTCTATATCCCTGCACGACACATATCTTTCTATGCCGCTTTTAGTGAATTTCTGCAGGGAGATTACCTCTATCGCGCTTCTACCCAGGTTCTCGAAGACCCTTTTTACTATATCTCTTTTTTCTACGGCGGATTTTGAGTTCCCGAAGGCGATATCAAGATTTTTAAGCGCTCTTTTTCTCTCTTTTCCGAGAATGTAATAACTCAGGCGGCCTAAAACCTGTCCTATCACTAGCCCTATTCTGGTGGGAATAACTAAAATAACAAGACTCATTAGCCTGAAGACAAGGATTACTACCTCTCTCCTGGGCCTCTTCTTCGCCATAGCCAAAATATATTAGCATATATAACGCATAAAAGTCAATAATAATAGCGGCTCTGAACCCCAACAACTTTACACTTGTGACAATGTTTGTAGTGTCAAGTTGTTTGGCGGGGATTTGGGCTGGCGGGATTAGTAGACGTTTAGTTCGAGGGTGTGTTTCTGGCCGTTTTCATCCAGGACAACGCTCTTTTCGCGGATCTCCACAACAGTCATGCCGTTCACTTTATCGCCGAGCTTCACCACATCATTATTTATTATGGCGTAAGAATTAGCGCTGTCAGAAATCACGCCGTTAAGTGTAAGATTATCCACCCCTTCTTCTTTCACCACAGTCGCTTCCAGCAAAAACGGGTCTCTCCTCCATTTCGCGTCGCTTCCGCCTTCGCCAAGGCTTCGGCGGACAGGCGTTGCCCGGGGCTCGCTATTAGTAAAAGAAACGATAGAGCCTTCTGAAGCAGGATTATCCCCTGACCCTGTAACAGTTTTATTGGCTTTTGGCTTTAATATACTATTCGCAAGCAAAAATATCAGTATTATTACGCCAATACCTGTTAAAGTTAATTCAATTCTCTTCTTATTCTCTACACCTTTAAGCATATAACCACCTCAACCTCGCAGGTTACCTCGTAGGTTGAAGCGGTTAACGAGGTAACCTGCGTATATCAATCTCCCAATACGCAGGCAGACAGCTCTATCTCAGCCTTTATTTTAGGCAGTATGTTCACGTCTTTTCTCATCTCTATCTTTCTCACAGAAACAAGAGGATCCCCTGAAGTCTCTATTCTTTTTAAAAAATCTCCCAGCGCCTGATACCTGGCCTCAACGCTCAAACCCATAGGCATGCTTTTACACACACGGCCTAAGACCAAAAGCTGCGAGCCTCTTGCATCCGTGTAAATCACCATGTCCTGAGGCCTTACTGAAACCACGTTGATCCTTAAGTCCCTGGCTTCAGCATTAAGCTGTTTGATTATATTGGACGCCTCTTTTTCAGGCGGAAATGTCTTTTCAAGCCCAGCCACGTATTCGCGCATCTTTATGAGATTATCCTTCAGGTTTTCCTCGCCTCCTATAAAATTATAAAGCCCTGCTATGCCTGCTTTAATATCCCTGTGCTGGTTTCTAAGTTTTTTTACCTCCATAAATTTCGGCGCGTAAATAAACTGCAGGAATAAAACTATTACAGCCCCGAGCGCGATAAATTTTATAAACCTGTTTTTATCCATATTATTTTTTTCTTATGCTGCACGTTATACCGAAATTTATAACATCCCCGCCCAAACTATCCCGGCTTTTTTCGCTGAAACTTAGCTTCACATTATTAAACATGGGATTAGATTCCAGCTTAGACATGAATTCCGTCAATGAATCCTGCTTGTAAACGACCCCTCCCATGCTTATATTGGGCTCCTGGTAATTTATTGTAAGCCTGTCGAGCGCCATATTCGGCAGGATGATATTACTGATCTCTTTCATCAGCCTGCCTGCGTTTATGCTGTTCGCGGAAACCGTGTTTATGGCGCTTCCGTACGTTATTATCTTATTCTTTAAAATCCTTATCTCCTTTAGATTATCCCAGTAGTGACGTTGTACATCCAGCTCCTTTTTCATATTTATTGCCTGCACGCACAGCAACATATAGGAAAGCGCCACTATAACCGCTGCGACGAAACCAATCATTGTTACAGAAAATCTTTTTAGCGCCTTTTTATCCTCTGCCTTGTACTTCTCAGGCAGCATATTCACGCTGGAATCCCTGCTCAGGGCCAGGCCTATGGCGCCTGCTTCTTCAGGAAGTATCGCCAGTACCTCTAATCCCGCTTCTCTATGCAGATATTCTGCGAGCCCTTTTAGTCTAGAACCATTGCCTGCTAAAATTATCTTTTTAACGACTGTGCAGGAAAATTTGCTTTCACAATATTCAAGAGAACTGCGTATCTGACTTGCTAACTTTTCCAGGACAGGCCTTATGAGAGACAATATCTTTATATCCGATGATATGCCCTGTTCCTTTTTCATATTTTCCGCGTCTTCGCCGGACAATTCCATTCTGCCCTTATCAGTGATAAAAACGCCTGTCATTGCCTCTGTTATGGCATCCCCGCCCACTAGTATCTCTCTTGTAAAATAAACCCTGCTATTTTCAATTATGGAAATAACTGTCTTTACACTGCCTATATCCACTATCGCTATCTTTTCGTCAGCCGGCCCCGCTTTCGCAGCGCTTACGTATTTTGCCAAAGCAAAATCCAGCGGCGTCACGCTCTGCACATTCAGGCCCATTCCCTTTAACTGTTTGACCTGCGACTCGATGTCAGGCTCCTGATACGCGAAGGCGATCAAATCTATTTTTCTCGCGCCGTCTTCCCCTTCTTTTTCTCCGAGAACAGTATATTTTATGCTGGCCTTTTCAATGTCAAATCCAGACTGCTCTTTCAGCTCCCACTTAAGCGCGCCAGGTATCTCTTCCTGGGGTATCACAGGCACGCTCACCCTTTTCGCGATCGCGCCTTCAGAATTAAAGTTAATTGAGAATCCTTCTTCGTCTTTCACTGATAGTTTAGCTGCCAGATTTATAAGCTCATCAGTCTTACCTATTACTTTATCCTGGACTGTAAAACTATCTCCGGAGGTCTTTATCCTAACAGCCCTGAAATACCCTGAGCCTATATCCAGGCCTATTAAATCGCCTGCCTTTCTCGCGCTCATGCCCATACCGGAAAGAAGCGATCTGTATTCTTTTTTCAACTGTTCTAAAATATTTATCATGTTAACGTATTATACCACACCTACAATGTCTCCTGCCATAGAGAAGTTATTATGTCATTACCATGCCTATTTACATGGCATGTTATGACCCGCTGAACTGTATTTCCATCCCACCCGGTAATTTTGCCTGTCGCGGTTATATCTATATCGCTTGTATCTTTATTAGCGTAAGTAATGCTGAATACGCCTGTTCCAAATGCCTGATTAGTTTTTACTGCAGGCGGACTCTTCCAGTTATTATTACCATCCAATTGTTCTAAATACCATTCCATGCCGGCGTTCGCTATGTAAAACGCCTGCTCTGCCTGCATATCCGTAATAGCGGCTATATTTCCTGATGACATAAAAGACGCTACGAGCAGCGTTAGCGTCGCCACTACCAGCATGACAATAACCACTGCTACCAGTGAAATCCCCTTATTATTAAAAATTCTTTGTAGAAGCATCTGATTGTAAATAAACATTTTGTCCGTTCTTCGTAAGCGTCAGGTTTATCCTGACCCTTCTTATATCAGTCGCGGACGGACTGACGCTAGGACTCGGTATCGCGGTGCCGCTTGAATTATAATAAGTAAAGCTAAGCGCTGAAACATCTGCAGCTAAAAGATTCGCAGTCCCGTCCTCAGTCCTGTTCAGATTTGCGCTGCTAAGATTATAAGTAATATCTTTATTTCCGGTATCAGTAAAACTGAACTGCGCGCTTGTAGCCGTAGCAACGCTTGTAGAATCTTTTATTGTCCTGATTTCCCTTGTCATCCTGTCTAAAGCGAGTCTCCCGTCCCACAATATGTCGTTTCTATTAAACTTGAATGACCATGCCTTGACAACACCTAAAAGCATTGTGCCAATAATGCTCGCAGCAATGCCGATTATCACTATCACTAGCACTAGCTCCACCAGAGTAAAACCCTTTGAATTTGGCATAAAGACCCTTTAATTATTCGTCACTATAGTCTTTAAACTAATATCCCCCACCAGCGGGTTTGTCACGCGCGATTCCACCTGTTTATACTGAGCCATACCTGCGTCGCTTGCAATAGCCACTGGCACAGCGCTCACTACTATCTGCCAGGAATAATTTGTAAAATTCCCTCCGAAGCTCATAGGCGTGCCAGCGTTTTGAGAAACAATACTGGAAAAACTTAAGCGGGCTGTCCTTTCCAGTTCTCCTTTTGCCAGGCCCGTGGCAATAGTCACCACCTCATCCCTGGCTGCATTTGTAAACACTCCTGTAAAAGTAGCGAACAGGCCCAGGGCTATTATCCCCAGCACCACTATTCCTATCATCGTCTCTATTAGCGTGAAACCTTTCATATCAGCTTTCAGCTGTCAGCTGATGGCTGACAGCTTTTTTTATTGAACACTCACCTTGCCTGTCTTGGCTTCTATCCTCACTGTCCTGGAATATACTCCGTCCATAGTCTGGAGAGTCACGACACCCTGGCTCGATAAAACCACTCCATTTCCGTCATAAGGCGCGCCGGTAGAGTCAAACTCCATCTTGTCGCTAAAACTCGTGCTCACCAGATCTATGCCTTTAAATTCATTGAGTGTGGCAAATGAAACGTCAAAATCATTTCTTGTCTGCGGATCCCTGGCCTTTGTGCCTGTGTTTACCCTGTAGACAAAATACGCCTCGTTCACAGGATCAAACGATATCCCGAATCTCACCTGCTGCGCGAGAGACATCTCCTGCGCGTATCTTAAGTCATTGGCTATTTTCTGGCACGATGCCTCCAGCCTCACAACTGATCCTGTAGTGGCCTTTGGCATGGCAACCAGCGCCAGGATACCTATAATAACCATGAGCATCACCAGTTCTATTAAAGTAAAGCCTTTTATCTTTTCCATTTTACCAATTCCCATAATATACCAAGCCCATATTTAATACCACTAAATATTCCCACCTGCGACGCCTCTTTAAAATATCTCGTCTCGATCGGTATCTCAGCTATCCTTAGTCCCATCCTTGCCGCCTTTATAAGTATCTGGCCGTCAAATAAAAAATCATCTGAATTATCCTGCCACCTGACCTTTTCCAGAAATCCCCTGCTGTACGCCCTTAAACCAGTATGATACTCTGAAAGATTTAATCCCAGAGCCTTATTCTCGCAAAATGTCAGAAACCTGTTGGAAATATATTTGTAAACAGGCATGCCGCCTTTTATCGCGCCCCTGCCCAAAATCCTTGAACCCAGCACAATGTCAGCCCGCTCGTCCAGTATGGGCTGTATAAGATCAGGGATCTTTTTTGAATCATACTGGTAATCAGGATGGAGCATCACTACAATATCCGGATTTCTGGTAAGCGCTTCGGCATAGAGTGTTTTCTGGTTACCCCCGTATCCCTTATTCTTCTCGTGCCTCAATACGGTAAGGCCCAGGCCTTTGGCTATTTCAACAGTTTTATCCTTACTCTCGTCATCGCAGAGTATTATCTCGCTGACAATGCCCCGAGGTATATCCCTGCATGTCTTTTCCAGGGTCAATTCAGCATCGTACGCAGGCATTACTATTATTATTTTGGGATCCATTATTCACCAAACCGTTCTTTTTACGAAATAACCAGTATAATATTATAACAAAAAGCGTTGCCAATGTAAGCACAGAGCCTATTTTAAACGAAAAAGGGTCATATGTAAACCTTACAATGTGTCTGCCTCGCTCAAGAAACACCGCGCGCAGGATATAATCCGCCCTGTAAATTTTGCCAATCTTTCCATCCACCCGTACCTTCCAACCTGGATAATACGTATCGCTCAATACTAAAAATTTCGGCGCGTCTATCTGGACCTCTATTTCAATATAACTAGGCTCATATTTCAAAATATTCACTGATTCTTCTCGACTCACTCGCCCCATACGAAAATCTTCGATTTCGTACGGGGCATGCTTCGCTCGTTCGCTCGAAGAATATTGTTCGAGCGAGTCCGCCTTGGCGGACGAGTCGAGAACTTCTTCCATGACAACTTCCTTCAAAGGTTCAAAACTTTTGCTCTTAATCTTCTCCAGGATCTTTAGCTTATCCTTGATAACAGTAGCGTGATCTGCCAGGAACGCCCTTGGCAGGAAATCCCCAACCTTATAGATATTCACCTTTTCTGCCTTTTTGACCATACTATATCCGGATACACGCAAATCCTTCGGGGAGAGCACGTATTTTACATTGAGAAGTTTCAGAAGATTTGTTTCATCCGGAGACTTTGATCTCACGATAATATCCATGATCTCTTCGTGCCGCCTGTTGTAAAGCGAGCCGTAACCATAGGCGTCATATATCCCGAAGCTCACCCCGCTGTTCGAGACCACCCTTTCCCTTAATGCCTCCATGCCCTTAAAATAATCCTTTTCAGGCACAAACATGTTCTGCCTCAGGGTCATAGGCGAAGCAAATATCCTGAATAGATCCTTATCTTCTCTCAGAAATTCTATGGCGCTGCCCGGCTTTAAAAACTCCTGCTTTTCCAAATTCTGGTACACGTTTTTATTCGCGGTGAATATGTCAGCCATGGCTACTAGTAAAACAATTACCAAGACCGCGGCAACGCTTACACGCTTTTTTATCCCTAAAAACATGACAACCGACAAAAACATAAAAATGCCTATGCCTCTTTTTATATTATGAAGCCCTGATCCTGCCAGCTGTTCAATCCTGTCAGCCTTATCTGCGAAACCGCTGCCAGTATTCAATATCGCGTGTTTTAAATAGCCGCATACGGGCGCGAAATACAGGCTGAGTATAAGATAAACGAATGACAGCGCAAATCCAATCGCCAGCATCCGTTTCAGAAATTTCTGGAATGCGGCATCTCGCTTGACGCGGCCCGCATAATAATCCATTCCCATGCCTGCCAGGAC
Organism: Candidatus Omnitrophota bacterium; assembly: GCA_030691625.1. Classification (GTDB taxonomy): domain Bacteria; phylum Omnitrophota; class Gorgyraeia; order Gorgyraeales; family Gorgyraeaceae; genus UBA10183. The sequence continues at coordinate 19,256 of JAUYDX010000006.1, forward strand.
CGCCAGGGAAAACGCGGCCATAAAAAAGAACTTTATGGGATATCTTGAGAACTTAAAACCAGGCAGAATTTTATAAAAAATATAATATAAAGGCGTATATCTTCCGAAAGAAAGCGCAAGTCCTAAGGCCAATATGTAAAAAATAACGCGCCTCCTCTTTCCTGCTTCGAATCTCAGAGATATCAATGAAAATACAACAGTAACTATGCCCATGTAATAGACCAAAAGCCAGCTTT
>JAUYDX010000036.1 GCA_030691625.1 Candidatus Omnitrophota bacterium
GACGAATCGCATGTTACTATGCCGCAAATAAGGGGTATGTACAATGGAGACCGCTCGCGCAAGCAGACCCTGGTTGATTATGGATTCAGGCTTCCGTCAGCCCTGGACAACAGGCCTTTAAGTTTTGAAGAATTTATGGGCGTTGTCAAGGATATGGTGTTTGTTTCAGCCACGCCTTCAGAATATGAGCTGCAAAATTCAAACGAGATAGTCGAACAGGTTATAAGGCCGACCGGGTTGCTGGACCCTGAAATAATAGTGAAGCCCAGCGAAAATCAGATACAGGACCTTGTTAAAAACATAAAAGAGAGAGCGGCCAAGGGACAAAGAGTCCTAGTGACTACATTGACAAAGAGGATGTCGGAAGACCTTGCCGGATATTTGAAAGATTTGGGTTTAAGGGTAAAGTATATACATTCAGAATTGGACACTATTGAGAGGGCGGAGATATTAAGAGACCTGAGGATGCAGAAATTTGACTGCCTGGTGGGTATAAATTTATTAAGGGAAGGCCTGGATCTGCCGGAAGTATCTTTGGTGGCTATTTTGGACGCGGATAAAGAAGGATTCTTAAGATCAGAGACATCTTTGATTCAGGTCGCAGGAAGGGCAGCCAGGCATATAGACGGCTATGTTATAATGTACGCTGACACTATAACAAACTCAATGAGAAAGGCGATTGACGAGACAAATAGGCGTAGAAAAAAGCAGGCAGAGTTTAATAAGGCAAATAATATCACGCCTAGATCTATTGAGAAGGCTATTAGGGATGGGATAGAGTCGCTTAAAAAGGCAGAAGAGATTGTCATAGAGGCAGCGGGACGGAGCGAGGAAGAGTATGAAAAAGAAATGCTCATAGCTGAACTGGAAAGAGAAATGGAGCTTTGCGCCAGAAATCTGCAGTTTGAGCGCGCGGCGCAGTTCAGAGACAGAATAACCAAATTAAGGACTAATTCCGATCGCAGAACGAAATAGTATCCCGTTCGGCGATCGGGAAGGTTTAAGCATATGTTAGATGATAAAATATTGAATTATTTCAAGAAGCACGAAGAAGGGTATGTTTCAGGCGAAGATCTGAGCCATGAGCTCGGGATTTCCAGGGCAGGCGTGTGGAAACATATTGAAAGCTTGAGAGAAGAAGGCTATGAAATAGAGGCATTTCCGCATCTGGGATACAGGATGATTTCAATACCTGACCGCCTGACAGAAATAGAGTTGAAATGGCGGCTAAAAACAGATATAATAGCCAGAAAAATTTATTCTTACAAAGAGACGTCTTCTACTAATGATGCTGCTTATCATCTGGCTGCAAGCGGCGAGAAAGAAGGATCCGTGGTTATAGCGGAATCGCAGACTGCCGGAAGAGGCAGGATGGGCAGGTTTTGGGTTTCGCCCAAATCCAAAGGCGCTTATTTTTCTGTAATACTCAGGCCTGACATATTGCCGAAAGAGGTTTCCAGCATCACGCTTTTTTCCGCCCTGAGCGTTGCGAAGACGATAAGGGAAATGGCCGGCCTGGCAGCTTTTATAAAATGGCCGAATGATGTTTTTATAAACAATAAAAAAATATGCGGCATATTGACAGAGATGAATGCCGAGACGGATAAAATTAATTTTGTTATAATAGGCATCGGCATTAATATCAATACAAAAGAAGAGCTTTTGCCCAAAGGCGCCACATCCATAATGGAGGCCCGAGGCGCAGAGATTTCAAGGGTTGAGCTGGTAAAAGGTATTTTTAAAAATCTGGACAAATATTACAGGCTTTTTAATAGCGGCCAGATAGCCGAGATTATAAGAGAGTATAAAGAATTTTCAAACTTTTTGGGCAAAAGGATCCAGGTGACATATCATGACGCAAAGTTAGAGGGCTACGCTATAGATGTTGATAAAGAAGGGGCGCTTATTTTAAGGATGGATTCAGGGCTTAATGAAAGAGTCCTCGCGGGCGATGTAACAATGTTGAGGTAATTATGTTACTGGCAATTGACATTGGAAATACGAGTATTCATAGCGGGATTTTTGATAAAAAGGTTTTAAAGAAAACCTTCAGGATTCCTACGTATTCAAAAAACCTGAATTCGCGATACGCCAGAAAATTAAAAACCTGGGCGGGGAAAATAGAATGCGTGATTATAACAAGCGTTGTGCCTGTGGCGTTGAAAAAAATTGAAAAAACAATCAAACATATCACGGGTAAAAGGCCTATAGTTGTGGGCCGGGATGTGGATAGCGGCGTAGAAAATCTTTATAAAAACCCTGGACAGGTAGGGTCGGACAGGCTCGTGAATGCAAGGGCAGCTTATGAATTATACGGCGGAGAATGCGTAATTGTGGATTTTGGCACAGCCATCACAATAGATATCGTGAATAAGAAGAGGCAGTATATAGGCGGGGTCATAGCGCCAGGGCCCGGGATTTCATTGTGGGCATTGTCGGAGAAAACAGCGTTATTGCCGAAGGTTACTATTAAAAGGCCTAAGGCGATACTGGGGAGGGACACAAAAGAAAGCATGCTCGCGGGCATTATATACGGATTCAGCAGTTTGTGCGACGGCATAGTGGACAAGCTGAAAAAGAAATGCTCGGGGAGCGCAAAGGTTGTGGTCACCGGAGGTTTTTCTAAACTTATAGGCCCTTACTGCGAAAGCGCGGACAAGATAGACGCGGATCTTACGCTCAAAGGCTTAAAATTAATAAGCGAGGATTTAAATGTTTAAGATTTATTCAAACGAAAAGATAGCAGAGGGTATTTTTAAAATGATTTTAGAAGCGCCTTTGGTCAGCGCCAGGGCTAAGGCAGGGCAGTTTATGATGATAAGGATAGATGAGCAGGGAGAGCGCATACCGCTTACCATAGCGGATATATCTGATAAAACCATCACCATAGTTTATCAAGTCGCAGGCGTGACTACT
>JAUYDX010000042.1 GCA_030691625.1 Candidatus Omnitrophota bacterium
AGAATTACAGATATAAATAACGCAGACCAGATAATAGCTGAGATGAATGCCTTACAAAGCGACTCAAGCGTTGAATGGGGCGAGATAAAGAAGATGAAAATGCTAAGCACTGTAATCCTTCCCACAAACCCTAATGGCTCTGGGCTTGACTGGCAGCCCACAGGCCCGAATTCAAGGGTCATGACAGCAGTGCAGAACATGCCTGAATTAAACAGGCACAGGCACTGGTACGCTATTTATGATGAGAACGGCACTCTTGTGGCGCTTACTTTTATAGACCATGACGAGAATGAAAATATAGTGGGCAGTTCACCTGGCGCAGTTGGAGACGGCTCAGGCAATGCCTATGTGAGGACAGCCACGCAGAAGATAGGTAATCTTACCAGGCAGTTGACATATATATTCTCAAGGGACGGCACGCTTTTAGCTGTATTTTTTATAGACAGGGACGCTAATGGCAAGATCGTAAATGGCGGGACAATGGACGCGTCAGAATACGGGAGCATAGATTCAGACGCCAATAAAAAGGACAGGTCTGCTTTAGCTGACGGCAGGATGTTTTTACAGAGCTCGCTATTATCCCTGCCCAGAAATACTGACGGCAGCGCCCTTGACTGGACCAGGTCAGGCGCGCATGCCATGATAGCAAGGCAGACCCTGACTGTACCTGGCCAGGACCACACTCACACCAGGGTCTGGACAGCCATATTTGACACTGAAGGAAATCTTGTAGCTCTTATTTCTATTGACCTGGATGAGAATGAAAGGCCTATAAATCCAGGTCCTGTGATGAGCGATGGTTCAGGAAGGATAAGGCTCACAAGGATAACCCAGGGAAATACCACTTACACAGCCATCTGGAGCGCAGACGGCAAGACGCTTCTTGCGGTTTACGCAGTGACAAGGTCTGGAAGCGGCTGGTCTAGCGCCACAGTTACAGATACGCCTCCTCCTGGGAGCCCTTTAAGCGTGGGCCAATACAACCTGGAGAACACAATAACACCAGAGGCTGTTTCTCCAAATGCCTTATTATCCCTGCCAAGCGGGGTTCCGGCGTCTGCCTGGGATCGAGTGAACGGCAATAGCCGCATAATAAGGGCTACGCAGCAGTTTGTAAAAGACGGCATCACGCTCACGCGTGAATGGACAGCTGTGCTTGATGAATTTGGGAATGTAATAGCGCTCTTTTTTGCCGATTATACTGATTATAAAGATCCTGATCCGGCTAAGAAGAAGCTTGTTAACTCCGGCTCACAGTTCAATATAGGCGGGGCAATGGGCAAGACCCAGAGGGCTATAGTGACCAAGGATGGCAAGACCATATTTATTACAGGCATATTTGACAGTTCAAATAAGCTCATAGCAGTGCTCTGCGTTACCATAGGGCAGAATGGCAGTATTAGTGGCGCAAAGCTTGAATCCGCTGCTACGCTTGGCATAAGAGATCTGCAGGATATGAAGAATCTTAGCGATGAAGCTAAGGGTGAATTAGCCAGGTGGCTTGGCGTAGATTCTGCCAGCTTAAATAACCTTAGATGGACCAGCATGTCCAAGCCCACAGGGCCTGAAGGGTTTGATCTTACCGGAATGAGTGAGGAAAATAAAAGCAAAATACCTGAGTCAGGAGGCAATGCCTATAAAAATAAAATTGTAATAGTCAGCAATGACGGCATGACATGGTATGCCTTGTACGATGAAAATGGGAATCTCAAAAACCTGATTAAAGTTAATTCAGATAAGAGCGTTGAGGTCCAGAGCGGGCTCACAGGATTTGATTTTAGCGATATAGATATGGCTACATGGAATATACTACTTGATTGCCTTGAGAATCCAGGGGCGCATAAAAATGAGATATTATCTTTATCGTTAGAAAATGGCAAGCGCCAGGACATGGGAGACAAGTGGAGGCAATGGACATTTGTATTTAATGACAAAGGCGAGCTTACAGCAGTGACTTATATAGATATTGATAAAACAAGCGGTAAGACTATTGGATACAATATCCAGCGCAGGACAGCCACAGAGTATAAAAACCATCCTGGTTATTACAATATAAGCATCACTACAAGAGGCATGCAGATCTTCAGGGACGCGCATGACAATGTCATCCATATAATCAGGGAATACAGCGAGGCCTCAGAGACATGGACGCATATAGACAAAAATGATAACGGCATAGTGGATGAAGGCGATGAGATGAAGAAAAATGTGTCTTCCAGCAGGTATCAAAAAGACACATTCATGTTCTGGGATTATACCAGGGATTCTGATCCAAATAAAGAAGGCATGCAGGCTTCTCTTGGCAGATATACCACTATTGAGCAGAGCACGAGTTTTGATGACTGGTGGGACGGGGTGAATATAAAGGATTTGAAAAATGCTGATGAAAGCCCTGTTAATTTTGGGCCTGAGGTGCGAGATGGGGAACGCACAGGTATACAAAAACTTTCAAGCGGAAATGTCCGAGTATGGACAGCTGTATATGAGAACGGGGTGCTCAAAAGCTTATCTTATAAAGAATATAAAAATTTTACAGATTTAGAACACAGAGGAGAACAGGTAGGGGATGAGGCCAAGGACCTGCACGAATGGGTGCATAAGAGAGAATCCAATTCATATTATAAGGAGAGGCATATTACGCTCGGCGCTGATGGCAAAGCCACAGGTTATAATTCAGTAGTGGAAAGCAAGAGCTGGATAAAATGGGACGCGTATAGGAGCTCAAATACACAGGCAGGCAATGAGATACAGGGAAGTTCGAACAGCAAAGACCAGACCCCGTGGTATAGAAGGGAATTAACTGTAACATTTAGCAACGGGGATCCTACAAGCACTGTATTGCACGAATTCGGGCTTAAGTATGACAAAGAACATCCAAGCGGGTTTTATTACATAAGGCATGTGGAGGATGACAAGGCTAAGGTAAATACCGGATCTAAAAATTATTACATAGTAAGCCCTGTGGCTAATGAACATGACCATAAGGCAGGAAGCTGGTATTATTATAATCCTGAAGCCAAAGAGGGCGAAGATCCCTGGTTAGGGCTAATAACTTTTACAAATGGCAAGGCAGATGGGACATCTATACCTGAACCAGGGATAACCAAAAGGCCCAGCTTGCCATCTGACGAAGATTATAGTTTAGATAATGATGATAAAGGTAATAAAGACTGGCGGAAGAAAAACATGTCAATGGGCGCCAATAACCGAATTCCCGGGCCCTCTGTGGAAGCCCTGAGAAATGCGCCTGATACAGCATTGCCGTCAGGTTTTTACGACAGGCCGCAGGATGGAGAAGCTGGTTCAGGAGAAGAATTTGACTATACAGACTGGAAATATGACAAGGAAACAGGCCAGCTCTGGATGCCTGTTACACGCCAGATTATTGAGTATAAGCTCAGCGGCTCAGGCGAGAATGCGAAACGCATAGGCGAAACCAGGAAGACCTATGAGTATATACCTGGATACGGCTGGTTCTATGTGTCAAAAGAGGTGACTACATACCTTACCTGGAAAACAGTCAATACGGGCAGGACATATTCAGACGGAACGCCTGTAACAAACGAGATGGTGACAAGCTCTGTCACAGACTTCTACGATGTTGTGGGAGGGCTTGAGATACTCACATCCAGGACAAAGACAGAGGTCATATTTGAGGGAACAGGGCCTGACAAAAAGATATCTTACACGCAGGTTACTTATTATACCTGGATAGGCGGATCTTTTATTGAATCAGGCATGACAAGGACATACCAGGAATACGATGAGCTTGGAGAGTACCGCAAAAAAATAGATACATTTGAAATAATCCCTGGTTCTGACCCATTGCTTATAAATACCCAGTTTGTAAAGGTGGCTCTGGAAGACATAAATCAGGATGGGAGGCTCGAATCTGTAACTACTGCCAGGACATTTGAGTTTGGCATAGAAACAGGGACGCAAAAGACATGGAATGAGATAGCTGTAATAAACGGGGAGCTTAGAAGGCTTACCAATGCGCTTAATTATGAGATACCGGGAAGCGACCTAGCCTCTACATTGTCTCTTACCTACAGGACAGTAGACCCTGAAAAAGGCCCTGTAACAGTCACTAATATTTATGATGTCCTGGGCTCGACTATACCTATATTTAATCTGCCTTATTTAGGCATACCAAGCTCTGTCATACACAGCTATAAGGCGCCTAATACGCCTGCCAATATAGCAGCTGGCCAGGCTCCTGTGGTGACAATAGTAAATAATTACATACAAATAACCCGCGATCTTATTTTATTAGAGAACATGCAGAGGATATACAACATGGCTGTGCAGATAGCAGGCGGAGGCACCAGGTTCGGCCAGGTAGTGGAAAATTACATAGACATAAATTCCAATAATATCCTGGATAGCGATGATTTCCTCGAATACAAGACCTTCACATATTGGGATAAAGTCAAGAACAGGAAAGGCGAGGATGTGCCCGGTCAGGTTATAGAAACTATAATAGATGTAGCTGGTAAGGAGTTTATAGAGTCAGTAAAACATGTGTATAAAGAGCCGGGCACAATAGGCGGCAAGCCTGTAATCTTTACAATCACTGATTATTTTGAATCAGGCGTAAAGCTTTCCACGCAGGTATCCTGGAAGATCATTGAAACAATTCAGGACCCCAGATATCCCAATGACCCTGCCAGGACTATTCAGAGGCTTGTTACAATAACAGAATTTTATGAATTAGAAACCAAGATTGCCACACAGAGGTCATGGAAAGAGGAGCAGGAAGTAAAGGTAACCATTAATGGCAGAGAACTTGTCATTAAGACAATGGTGACGATTACAGAGACAGAGGAATTCGATATCCTGACAGCCATACAAAAGGCGTATAAATACGCTGAAAACGGGAAGCTCATCCAGGTCATTGAAAATTACGACCCTGTATTCAGCGAAGATGACCCTGTTTCCATCCAGAAAATATTTTATGACAAGCGTATAATTTCAGATGATACAGAAAAGTTTGTAAAGGTTATTGAGACATACGAATTCGGCATAAAATCCCTTACCCAGTATATCTACTATGACGAGAAAGACACTACGCACGGAAGGCTAAAGGTCCAGGTGATTGAGAATAGATTAGAGATTGGCAGTGAAAACATTGTCCAGTCAATACAGTATGTTTACAGGTTTGAGGAGACAGTTGTCACAGACCTTGCTACAGGCGGGGAAGGCAAAAAACTGGTAAGCGTCATAGAGACCTATGAAGGCGCAGGCAAGGAATATTTCCTGACCCAGGTCCAGTATGATTACAGCGTTAAAGGCAGGGATTCTGAAGATACCAGGGATGTTGTTAAAAGGGTCAGTATATATCTTGACCCTGTTTTAAAAGAGGGCAATGAATACAGCCTTATACCCATATCCCTGCAGGCCACGTGGAAGGAAAGGAGCGCTAAGGATCCGACCAAGATACTCACGTTTACAGACTTCTATGAGATGTTAGAAGGCGGGAAACTTTTTAGCTTAAGCCGCCAGATATCTTCCAAGGCCAAGGAAAAGATAAATGGCATAGATACGCTTGTGACAATAACTGACATCTATGAATCAGGGGTAAAGACAGCCACACAGAAGACATGGAAGGAAACAAGGGATATAACCATAAAACAGGACGGCAAAGATATTATCGTAAAGGCCCTCCAGACAGTGACTGAAACAAGGGAATTTGACATAGAGATGCTTACCTCTATCCAGAAGTCATTCAGGTATATAGAGGAAGGAAAGCTCATCCAGCTCATTGAAAACTTTGACCCTGTGTTCAGCTCTACTGAAGCGATTTCCATCCAGAAGATATATTATGAGGAGCGCGAGATAGCTGATAAGACAAATAGGATTGTAAAGGTCATTGAGACATACGAATTCGGCATAAAAGACCCCACAGCTGTCCAGTATATTTATTTTGAAGAAAAAGACACCACTCACGGACGGCGCAGGGTCCAGGTAGTTGAGAATAGATTCATGGGTATTGTGCAGTCAATCCAGCATATTTACAAGCTGGTAGAGAAGGACCTGATAGTTGACCTTGCGCTAAAGACAAAAGGCGATAAGCTCGTGACTGTCATAGAGACCCTGGAAGGCGCAGGAAGCGAGTTCTTCCTGACTCAGGTCCAGTGGGATTACTCAATCAATGGCAAGGATTCCAATAATAAGGATGTCATTAAGAGGGTCAGCTTATACTTTGAGCCTGGGCTTGACGAATATATCTCCATGCAGGTTACATGGAGAGAACAGGGGAGAAGAGGAGACAGGGTAGCTGAAACTGATGTGGCTTTGACCATAACAGAGACTTACGAGTTTGACACTAAAGTCTCTACTCAAGTTTCCTGGAAGGAAAAATCTGCGCGCGTAATAGGCAACCGCATTGTGCCTACGCTGTTTACTATCACAGAGTTTTATGAGCTGGGCATAGTTGATGAGGCGCACAAGATCACTGTCCAGGCATCCTGGAGGCAGAAAGAGACAATAAACGGCAAAGAAACAGTCGCCAGTTATATTGATACCAGGGAATTCGGCATATTCACTTCTGGCCAGAAAACCTGGAAAGAGGTCATAAACCTGACAGATGCAAGCAAAAATCCTTATAAGAGGATACAGACTGTAATAGAGACGCGGGAATTTGACATACTTACTTCAACGCAGAAGATATATTATGATAATATCGAGACAGCTTATGGCAATAGATTGGCGAAAGTTGTTGATACCTATGAGTTAGGCCTAAAGGACCCGACCTCGACCCAGTATATCTATTATATCAGGAATGAAAATGTCTCTGGCTCTCCAACTACATTGATCCAGGTGATTGAAAACAGGATACGTATCGGCAGCGACAGCTTTACTCAGTCTATCCAGTATGTGTATCATAAAAAAGAAAACGTGCCCCTGGATTCTGCTAATCCTGGCAGTCTTACCTCAAGGCTGGTCACTGTAATAAAGACATACGAAGGCGATTTCAGCCAGGGCGTTGATGAAAAAGGCCTGCTTAAAGGAGCGATTTTAACCCTTACCCAGTTTGATTACACTATTAAAGGCAGGGATTCCAGCAATACAAGAGACGTTCTTAAAAAGGTCAGCCTGTATTTTGAACCAGGTATCAGCGAATTTGTTTCCATGCAGGTTACATGGAGAGAAAAAGGCCAGAGAGGCGGGAACGATGTTGTCCTTACAATAGCCAAGAATTACGAATTAGGAATTAAAGACCCTATTTCCACGCAGATTACATGGAAAGAGCCTGGCAAAAAGAATAATGTACCCACTTTACTTACAATCACAGAAACCTTTGAGCCGGGGATTGACCAGTATGTATCAAAACAGATTTCCTGGAAAGAAAAAGGCGTTAAGAAATTGGGCAATGTAAATACCGAGGTCCTGATTACCACCACTGAATACTATGAGATAGGCTTTAGTGATGCAATTTCTACCCAGAAAACCTGGAGATACACTGACTCTAATCTGACAAACCCGATTACAAATACCAGGTTTGGGAAAAATCTTCTTGTAACAGTAATTGAGAATTACGAACTTGGCACTGTAGGCGCGATCTCAACACAGTATGTTGTTAAAGATGGTAAATATACCTATATAGTTACATACGAACTCGGCATGGGAGATCAATGGACATCAGTTCAGAGGATCTCCAAAGAATTTAAGGATAATAAATTTGTCACTACCACCGACTACTTTGAGCCGGGCATATCTGACCCAGTCGCAACCCAGAAGACCTGGAAGGAGGTAAGAACAGATGTCATTAACCCACTTACAGGAAAAGCCTTTGGAACTAAAAAGATTGTAACAGTGACCGAGAACTATGAATTAGGCATTGATAAGGCAGTCTCCACCCAGAGAGTCTTTAAGGATGGCTTATTTACTTATGTAGCTACCTATGAAACAATCGCGGGCCTGGCAGAAGGCCAGTGGTCAAGCGTGCAGAAGATCTTCAGGCAGTATGACAAGACAAAAGACAAGATAGTGACCACTACGGAATATTATGAATTCGGAATAGTAGGCGCAGCTGTCTCCACCCAGAAAACGTGGAAAGACATAGCGACTAAGAATGTAAAACCGGATGGCGCTAGCATCCTGGGCGGCATGGACTTCACAGGCAAGCTCGTCACAATCACCGAGAACTATGAATTAGGCATTGATAAACCTCTTATAACCCAGTATGTGGTAAAAGCTCTTCAAGGCAATGTCTTTAATACCTATATAATTACATACGAACTTGGCATCAGCGACAAGCAGTGGACAGGCATCCAGAGGATCTCCAGGGCATTTGAAGACAGGCAAACTAAAGGAAAGGTCCTTGTCACCACAACCGATTACTTTGAGCCAGGCATATCTGACCCAGTAGCCACTCAGAAGACATGGAAGATGGTTGCAGAAAAAAGCACCGCAGATAAACTTAACGGCATTGAATTAAAAGGCAAGCTCGCCACAGTCACTGAAAACTATGAATTAGGAATCACTGAACCTCTTACAACCCAGTACACAGTAAGAGCCATCCAGGGAGGCATCCTTAATACCTATATAGCCACGTATGAAACAGGCCTGGGAGACCAGTGGAGTTCCATACAGAGAATAACAAGAGACTATGACACTAAACTTAACAGGCTCGTCACCAAAACAGAATATTTTGAACCGGGCATATCTGATCCAGTAACAACACAGGAGACTTGGAAGAGCGTAGCTGTCAAAGGCACACTGCTTCCTATGGGCGGAGACCTAACAGGCAAGCTCGTTACAATCACTAAAAACTACGAGCTTGGAATACAAGAGGCTGTATCCACCCAGTACGTAGTCAAGGCGCTTCAGGGAGATGTATTTAATACCTATATAGCCACATATGAATTAGGCCTTGGGGAACAGTGGTCTTCCATACAAAGGATATCAAGGGCATTCACAGGCGGCAAAATAGTCACCACCACAGATTACTTTGAGCCGGGCATATCTGACCCAGTCGCAACCCAGAAGACATGGAAGATGGTGGCAAGCGAAAGCACTTCAGAAAAGCTTAACGGCATTGAATTAAAAGGCAAGCTCGCCACAGTCACTGAGAACTATGAATTAGGAATTGCCGAACCTATTACAACCCAGTACACAGTAAAGGCATTCCAGGATAATCTCATAACCACCTATATAGCCACGTATGAAATAGGCCTTGGAGACCAGTGGACATCAATACAGAAGATAACCAGAGACTATGACACTAAGCTTAATAGAATTGTCACCACCACAAAATACTTTGAGCCAGGCATAGAAGGCTATATAACCAGACAAGAAGCCTGGAAGAGTGTAGCTGTACAAGGCACAGTTCTTCCAATGGCTGGAGACCTCTCCGGCAAACTTGTAACAGTCACAAGGAACTTTGAGCGCGGCATAGAAGAGGCTGTATCTACCCAGTATGCGGTAAAGGCATACCAGGGAGGAGTCCTTAATACCTATATATCAACATATGAATTAGGCCTTGGAGACCAGTGGTCAACCATCCAGAAGATCTCAAGGGAATTCAAGGACAATAAGATAGTTACTACCACTACCTATATAGAGCTTGACACTGTAACAAGCATCCAGGAATCCTGGAAGGAAGTAAATAAAGGAAGGATAGAGACCATAACAGACACCTATGAATTCGGCATAGGCTTTGACACCCGTAATGACCCGGCCAAGAGAATCACCTACGCCCTCACTCACCAGGTATCCTACAGGGAGATCACGGACAACAGGATCAGTACCACCATAGATACCTATGAATTAGGGGCTGATTTTATAAGCTCTACCCAGAAAATCTCCAAGCGCGATACAGGCACAAGGATCGAGACCGTAACCAACACATATGACCTCGGCAAGATCGAAGACTACGCCTGCACCCAGCAGATTGCCTGGAAACAATTAGAATCCGGCAAGCTCGTCACAATAATCGAGAACTACGAACTCGGCAATATCTTCACCTTTAGCCAGAAGATCACTAAAGAGTATGTGAACGGAAGAGCTGAAACCACCACCACCTATTATGACATGGCGCATTACGAGGCCGGCAAGATGAACGAGGCAATCGCCATTAAGCAGGTCTCCTGGAGGGAAAAAGACGGCGACAAGATAAAGACCGTAATAAAGACCATAGAGCTTGACACTGTGACAAGTATCCAGGAATCCTGGAAGGAAGTAAATAAAGGAAGGATTGAGACCATAACAGATACCTGGGACATGGGCTTAAAAGGCGAAAAATCCGCCCTCACTCACCAGGTCTCTTTTAGGGAAATCACCGGTAATAGGATCACTACAACAATAGATACCTATGAATTAGGCGCTAGCTTTATAAGCTATACCCAGAAGATCTCCAAGCGCGATACAGGTAAAGCAATCGAGACTGTTACCAATACCTATGAACTCGGCAAGATCGAAGACTACGCATGCACCCAGCAGGTTGCCTGGAAACAGCTTGAAGGCACAAAGCTCGTTACAATAATCGAGAACTACGAACTCGGCAATATATTCACATCAAGCCAGAAGATAACAAAGGAATACGTAAACGGAAGGGCAGAGACCACTACCACCTATTATGACATGGCTCATTACGAGGCCGGCAAGATGAACGAGGCAATCGCCATAAAACAGGTATCCTGGAGGGAAAAAGACGGCTCAAGGATAAAGACCACCACCAAGACCATAGAGCTTGACACTGTAACAAGCATCCAGGAATCCTGGAAGGAAGTAAATAAAGGAAGGGTTGAGACCATAACAGATACCTGGGACATGGGCTTAAAAGGCGAAAAATCCGCCCTCACTCACCAGGCCTCTTTCAGGGAAATCACCGGTAATAGAATCACTACCACAATAGATACCTATGAATTAGGCTCCAGCTTTATAAGCTATACCCAGAAGATCTCCAAGCGCGATACAGGTAAAGCAATCGAGACCGTAACCAACACCTATGAACTCGGCAAGATCGAAGACTACGCATGCACCCAGCAGGTTGCCTGGAAACAGCTTGAAGGCACAAAACTCGTTACTTTTGTTGATACGTATGAACTTGGCAAGCACCTGACACAGACTCAGAAGATATGGAAAGAAGCAGTAATAGACGCAACTGGAAAAGTGACAAGGGTTGACACAATCACGCTGTATTATGAGTTGGGATACGAAAACGCATTTAATGTTGTTGAGCAAAGGTCATGGAAAGAGGTCTCAGATAGCGGCAGAATAGTTACTGTCATAGAGACAAAGGAAGCAGGGATAGTTACAGGGATCCAGAAGTCATGGAAAGAGGAAAGGGATAATAACGGCCAGAAGGTAATAGCCACCATAACTGATTATTATGAATTAGGGTCTGACATCGCTTACACAAGGCAGATTGCGTGGAAGGAGATAAGGGAAAGCAAATCATTAAGTGAATATACAGATTTAGGAAAGAAGATAGTGAGCGTTACTGAAACCTATGAAGGCATGCCAGGCTCCAGGGTCCTGATATCTACGCAATATTCCTTCAGGCATGCGCAAGATAATAAGATATATACCTATACATTGACAGAGGAATTTTCCGCCAGAATCCTTACCTCTATCCAGATATCCTACAAATATGATGACGCTAAAAAAGGCCTTGTAACTGTTATTGAAAACTACGAGCCGGGTATAAAGGATGCCAATGGGCTTATAAAGATTTCCTGGCAGGAGATATATTATGGCGCGCGGAAGACAATAGAGGGAGATAAGAGGGTAAAGGTAGTTGAGAACTATGAATTCGGCATCCAGGGACCAGCGCTTACGCAATATATCTACTACAGGGATTATAAGGATGCCCCAGGCGACGGCATAAGGATCCAGGTGGTAGAGAATATCATAAAGGTAGGGACTGGTGATTTTATCCAGTCAGTCCAGTATATCTACCGCAAATATGAGGATGTGCCTGATCTATCTGGCGGATTAAAGAATAAGCTCGTCAGTATAATAGAGACGTATGAAGGCGATCTTAGCCAGGGTTTTGACGCATCCAAAGGCCAGTTCAATGCCGCATTTCTCACCCAGACCCAGAAGGACTACACTGTATTCCACGATGATAAGCTGAAGAGGATAAGCCTTTATTTTGAGCCAGGGCTTGAGCAGTATATATCCATGCAGGCCTTCTGGAGGGAACTTGGCAAGGATACCGCGGGAAGGGATACTGTCCACACTGTGGCAGATTCTTATGAATCTGGTATCCAGGATCCTATCAGCACCCAAAGGAGCTGGAAGGAACTGCTGGATACAGAGGCATTAAGCGACTCTTATGTAAAGTTAGGCCAGAAGATCGTGAACATAACCCAGACTTATGAAGGCGCGCGAGGGTCAATGTCTCTAGTATCAACCCAGTATTCATTTAAAGACGTAAAGGATGATGTAGTTTATACCTATATATTAAATAAGGAGTTTGATGCCCAAATCCTTACATCAATCCAGAGGACGAATAAATACATAGACAAAGAAGGCCATCTTGTAACTGTTATTGAAAACTACGAGCCGGGTATAAAGGATGCCAATGGGCTTATACGCATTTCCTGGCAGGAGATATATTACGACAGGGTAGAAACAGTGGACGGCCAGAAGACCGTAAAGGTAATAGAGAATAATGAATACGGGATAAAAGGTTATACCTTAAAGCAGTTCATCTATTACGCTGAAAAAGACACAACAGGCGGCAAGAGGATAGTCCAGGTAACAGAGAATTACGAATATGGCATGCCAGTAGACAAGCCTCTCTCCATAACATACAGTTACCACGATGTAAGGACCATAGCTAACGGGTCTGAAAAGCTTGTCCAGGTAACTGAAAATAAGATACTGGCAGGCGACGCTTATTTAATTGAATCAATAAATTATTCTTACCGCAAATCAGAAGATATATCCTTTGACACCAAGGCAGGACAGAAGACGAGGATGGTGACCGTAATAGAGACATATGAAGGGTTGTTTACCAGTGACGTAAATATCGCGACCAGTGAGCGTATGGCAGGGGCTGTGCTTACAGGCGTCCAGTGGGAATATTCCATTGTGGATGAGGGAAAGCTCAAAAATGTCACAGCGTATTTTGACCCTGGATTATTAGACAAGCCTACTGCGGTCCAGTATAAATATAAGGCAATGGAAGGGGATATCTTAAAGACCATAATAGACACATACGAGAGCGGTGTTTATATTTCCCAGCAGAAGATATGGAAGGTAAAAGAAGGGTTTAAGGATGTCCTTACAGGCGAAGATCTGTCAATGCGGTTAGTTACCTATATTGAGAATTATGAGCTGGGTACCCTTGTAAATACCCAGGAGACATGGAAGCAGATAGAGACCATAGGCGGCCAGCTTACCAGTGTAACATACACTGTTACGTATGAATTAGGGGATAAGGCAATGCCGCCTCTAATTGACAGGTCTTATAAGGTTAAAGACGCTAAATTGGGCATAGTGACTCTTATTGAGGCATATGAATATGGGATTAAAGACACCCCTTCATCTATTAAAAGGACATACTATGTTTCTATGGACGCGACTAACCTTACTGTAGAAGACAATAAAGCTAGGACCGTAAAGGTCATAGAGACATATGAATATGATTTAGCGAAAAACATTGACCCGTCCAAGGCCAATAAGCTTTCCTCATTGCAGTATATCTACTGGGATGAGAGAGCCACGCATGACAGCGGGAATACAAAGCGCAGGGTCAAGGTAGTGGAGAATTTTATAAATATAGGCGAGCCCAAACCTATCAGGGACAATACCCAGTATATCTTTAATAAGACTGAAAAGGTTGCGGGCGGGGAAGACAGGGTAATCCAGGTCATAGAAAATTATGTCCACTATGGAGCTGGCAATGCTGACAAGTTTTTAGAGGCAATCCAGTATGTGCATAAGGAAAATATAAACGGCGTATTGGTTACTGTGATCCGCAATATGTTCAGCGCAGGAAGCGGGGTTTATCTTGATAATATCCAGCATATTTACAATATAAAGGAAGGGAATAGGCTGGTCCAGGTCACTGAAACCTATTTCTCAACAGGCAAGGTGGATTTTGACAGCGTTACAAAAGACCAGACATGGACACAAGGCGAAGAGGTCCTGGATTATACCCAGTATATGCATAAAGAACTTATGGAAAAGCCGGGGGTTAAGGATCCTGTTGTAGTCACTGTCATAAGGAATGTATATAAGGCCGGCGATACATTATTTGTCGAGAGCATCCAGCATATATACAAGGCTGAAATTACATCCAAACTTGACGGGAAGCCCCATCTTACTACAGTTTTGGAAAATTATGTGGTTACAGGCGAAGAGACCATGCTTGATACCATACAATATATCTATAAGAAACTGGACGGTGACACAATAAAGCAGGTTATTGAAAACTATGTAAGGATAGCTGGAAAAGATTACTTAGAGAATTACCAGTTTAGCTATTATGACAAGGTCCAGGTCAATACAGGCGGTGAAAGAGTTGCAAAGGTAATTGAGACGCATTTAATAATAGGCGATAAGGACTGGCTTGATACAAAGCAGTTCATCTATAACGACGTAAGAGGGGGCAAAGGCGTACAGGTTGTTGAAAATTACACCTATTACGGGGATATAAATAAGCCGGCTGTATTTTTAGCATCTGTCCAGTATATGTCCAACACTGTTGAGGAGATTAACGGCGCAAAGCGGGCAGTGAGGGTGATAGATAGCTATGATGTTATTGGCTCGCAGGAACCTGGCAAATCTACATATATCCAGACTACAAGGGATAAGGTTTACGCTGAATATAAGGACGCCGACAATGACGGGCGTAAGGAATTAGTAAGGACAACCATTTCTTATGACAGGATAGGATTGAACGGACAGGATGCGTTTATAGCGTCTACAATGCGCGATACCTGGAAATTGATTATTAATGGAGAGGTGATTGAAAGGAGCGTGAATTACCAGTATGTGGTAGCGTCTACAGCAGGATGGGTAACCGGGACATCAGGCGACATGTCTAATAACATTAATAATAGCGCTGTACAGTTCTGTTACTCAATGGATGACAGGAAAAAAGAGATCCGCAATATAGACGGTAAAGCTACTCTCGCGCTTATAACCAGGTCTTATGAATATCTCGGCGCCTGGTACGATACGGATAACGCAGGAGGCGCAAGCCAGCGCATACTTATGGGAGAGCAGGTGTCTTACAGGGCGTTATTTACAGACGTAGATGGCAAAACCAGGGTGGCAACAATCATACTTTCATATGAATTCTACAGCGATAAGGATAATGTAGACCTTAAACTTTTAACAGGCAGGAAGATCACATACGCGGAGTGGGACGCGGCTGAAAACAAATTAAAACAGGTGGAGATAACAGATGAGTTTGTGGATTTTTCATACCTTGGCATGGACCTGACAGGGTTAGACCCAAAGACAGTAAGGGAAATCCTGGATCTTGCGGCTATAGAAGCAGGCATTATGAATGATATAAACATTTTATTAAAGAGTATGGGAGAAGAGGCCTTGAGTTTTGACAGCCACTATACAGGCTATCTGCCTCAATCCAGAAAAGAAATAATGTCCTTATATGAAAATGGCTATAAGACAGGGGTTGAGGTCCGCGACATAAACATAGCAGAGTTCAATAAAGGCAATTACTATTACACCAGCCAGAAGATCAGGGATTTAAGGAATGCAAACGGAGTAAAGATAGGGTATTCCACAGAATACTTTAATAAATGGGGCGTAGAAACAGGCGTTCCTGAGTATACATCCAATACCGTGTTCCAGAGGGATGAAAATGGATATTTAACTGGCGAGGCAGTGCTTACGCATAAAGGCGGGGAATTTAAATACGAACATTCTACATACACCAGGGATGAATATGGCAGGATAAACGGCATGGATAAGCTGACAGTGGCAGGGCCTTTGTCAGAGAAGGATACGCCCGCGAGCGGCTATGACCACAGGAAGGTCAGCGTCTTGTTCGAGAAGATACATTATGTAAGAGACTCTATTACGCATATGAGGATAGGTGCTATCAGTGAAAAATGGCTAGACGGGAACTGGTATAAGCACAATAAGGATTCAAATGATTATATTGAACCCGACAGGGTGGCGATTAATGTTATTACAGACATCCAGGAAAAGTTTATTGATGGGAATTGGGTGGTAGTGAAGAACGCTGTTAATTTTGAATTTTCAAGCAGGGCACCTCCAGCTGCGATTCCGCATACAAAGGCCTCGCCTGACAATGAAGAGCCGCCAGAGCCGGAACTTCCTGAACAGCCTGAAATCACGCCAGTTTCCCTTGATGAGCTTTACAGTAAAGCGTTTGAAACGCTCCAGCCATTCCTTAATAACCCTGAAGAATTGAATGTCGGGTTTAAGATAGGCCAGTACACTGTCCTGAACTGGAGTTCTACAAAGATAACCATAGATAAGTTGACCGGCAGGGTGTATTCGGAAGAGACGGATGTCTATACTAATGACCTTGGCAGGCAGTGGTCCAGAAAAGACTATACCTATGAATTGTCGCAAAAGCAGAAAGATAAGGGCCTGACGCCTGCAGATTTTAAAGGCGAGGCTACAGGCTGGATCCAGTCTGGAAAGCGCGATGGCCTTTGCGTGAGCTTTAAGTTGGACGAAAACGGTTATACAGGGCTAAGGGTAGATCTCTATTATGACCCCATTACAGGATCGGTAACCGAACAGGATAGCTATGGCGGATACGGCAATTCAAAAGAAGGGACATGGGTTACCTATAAGACAGAGTATTCTGACGGCCGTTCCAGTGACGGTACCGATGATGTAGAGGAATTTTTAAGGAATTCCGGATATTTAATAGCAGGTTCGGAGATAGAGACCACGACCCAGAGTTACGAGGACACAGAGGACCAGGGAGGATATGCCAGAAACCAGACGCGCATCGAGTACCAGGTAAAGGTCAAGCAGGGCGTAAGTATCGGAGACGCGCTGGACCAGAAGAACCTGACCTATGATATTCTTGGCAGGATTACGTCAGGCGTATTCGCGACCTGGAACGACAAGAAAAGTAGATATGATATCACCACTAAGACCAATATGCGGTATGACGCTTATGGCCGTCCCTTAAGCTATACTGAATATTCCACAATTGACGGCATCACATCCACAACAAATATCAAAGATATCACTTATGACGCCTTTGGCCAGGAAATAAGCCGCTATATATCCGGAGAGTCAATAGACAGTAAGAATAAAAAAACCACCTTTAAAGGCACTATCACCAGCACCAATACCTACGACCCAGTAGGGCTTCTCAAGCAGAAGACCACAAGCGAGAACATCAAGTATGAACAGAAAAAATCCGGGTGGGGGCTGTTTGCTTTCTTTGGAGCAATATTCGCAGCAATATTTGCGGTCTTACTTGCGCCTTTCACAGGCGGTATGAGTTTATTGCTGCTTAAGGTCCTTTCTATAATGCTAACAGTATCATTCTATGGTATGGCTACTATTGCTATAGCTAAAATTTGTGGCTGGGGCGGTTATGCAGTAGGCAGTATTTCAGAAAAGATTACTCAGTATAGCTATATTTTCAGTAAACTCGGCCGCACAGATACAGAAAAAGTCCTTAAGGATGTTCAGAAGGCCATATGGAATTTCTGGAGGGTTGCTGAGACTGTAAATATTATAGCAGTGGGCATAATTGCTTCGATTATAAGTTTTGGAGTTTTAGGCCCTGCTATTGCAGGAGCTATGACTGCTCAAACTGCTGCTACAGCCGCGGTAGCAACTACAACTGCAGCAATATCTGGAAGCGTAGCTGCTTTAACTGCTGGTACAGTTGCGGGAGGCGTTGCCGCAGCCATGGCCGCGGGTTTCTCTGCTATTGCAGCTGCCGCAGTAGCGCATTTAGCAGTTGTCACTTTTATCGCAGGCATGATTGCCACTGGCATAGCCGCAGTTGTATCAGGCGTTATTACAGCATTCTTTGAGTTTATGCAAAATGATTTTAAGTCTTGGGCATTCGGATTAAGGGATTTCCTCATGTCTTTTGCAAGCGGCGTATTCAGCGCGGTATTTGAAGGAATAAGCCAGGCGCTTCAGTCGAGCTGGAGCGCAGGCGGCAAGGTAGCAAAGGTAATACATCAGATGAGAGATGCGTTCAGAACAGTAAGTCATTTAATGCCAGGCGCGCTTACAGGATTTACAATAGCGCTTCTTTATACCACTGTGAAATGGATAGCTACAGGTAAATTCGAATTTGATAATTTAGCGTATGGGATTATGGCAGCAGGACTTTTTACAGATATACTGAGATGGGCGTTTAATATAGGGATGGGCCCAACAAAGTATGGCCCATTCAAAGAAGGCCTTTCTGTAAAAAGCGATTTTATCTATGACAAGATCTGGAAAAACCTGTCAGGCGCATTGAATAAAGTCTGGGAAGGATTCAAAAAGATCCTCAGCATTAGCCAGGAATATACTATAGGCAATACCTATGACCAGCAGTTTGGCTTTGAGCTTGGCTTGAGCAGTTTTAAGCCTACAAAGACCGGATTTTTTGCAGGAATTAAAGAAAGGATGGCTTATTTAGCAAATTCTCCGTTCGTAGCGCACGATGCATTTGTTTTTGTCAGAAAGATAGTGCGCGGCTTTATAGAAATATTTGCAGCCAGTAAGCTCTCTGAGGCGCAGAGGGCAAAGCAGTCTAAAGAGTCGTCCGGCTCAAGGAGCACTGCGCCATGGATAGCTCTCTTAGGGTTTATTTCAATTGATGTGACCAAGCTTGATGTTGCAAGGAATATAGATAAGAATGGAAAGCCTATAGCGGATATTAAAAAAACCATAGAGATGGCGCCAGGCTTAAAAGTGCCTATCCTTAACAGCCTTACATACAGAAGCATGGATTTATTCGGAAGCCTGGGAAGACTGGTTATCCAGGTAGTAATGGCAAATGTGGCGATCCATAACCAGGAGAAGACAGCAGACGGGAGAGAAACCGGCAAGGAGAAGATCTGGGTTACCCTGATGAGGAATATAGTGGTAAATTCCTTTAATGTCATTGCCAGGATCGTGAATGTGGAAAGGACTGTCAGGGACAGGCTTGCCCAGGAAAACGGCTGGGTAGAAGGGGTTGATGGCTGTGAAATGGATATGGATAAAGAAGGCAACTGGGTGGCTACAAAGGACGGCCAGATGATCAAGTTTAACCCCACAGGCATGCTTATTATAGGAAGAGATATGTTTGGAATAGACAAGGATGGAAATCAGGTCCACATAGTAGAGAAGTTTATAAAAGCCGCTGAAATGAAAGGAAGGGAAGATAATTTTGAAGGATGTTACGGCGTGATAGTAAGAACTAAAAATGGGGATATTACTTATACCCCGATTGTAAAATTAGAAAATAAATTCCAATATCTTTCTGAGATTACACAAGAAGAGTATGAGAATAACCTGGCGTCATTCCATGTCACAAGCTATGCAGCCATGAATTTTGACGGGCTTTTAGGTCCTGGCACAAAGGATAAGATTGAAATTGAAGAGGCATTTGAGCTTATGCCTTCCGCTGATTTCAGCAATGAACCGGTCTATGTGTTTATAGTCATTGATAAAGATGGGAAAATAACAAAGCGCATGGAAGTATTTGACATGAGACTCAGAAGGCTTATGGAATATGAGTTTAAATTAGACGCATTGCCGATGCTTACTTTCTATGGCAACTGGATGCCTTATGTAGGTAAAAATCTTACTACAGGTAAATTCGAGATTTTATATGAACGCGACAGCTTTACGGTTTTTGGCAATAATTCCGCGATTAAAGCCCATAGAAATGCTGACGGGACTATAACAAAGATTCTTTATGCGCTGGAAGGCGGAAAATTTATTCAAAACGGTAATCCAGAAACCTTAAGGCCTGATTATGCGATAACGCTTGAGCTGCCAAAGGTGTTCATAGGAACACCTTTCTTTCCAAAAAGCGAAACCGGGGAAGAAAAGGAAACTAAGCAGCCTGCCGGAAAATTGTTGCAGCTTCCAGGGAAGTTTTTTGGCGAGGAAGGCAGCGTGAAAGCTGTTATAACAGATGAATCCGCAGCTATGATTAAATTCAGATACGAGATTGGCGGAAAGATATATGAAGGTGTCATAACAGCTATAGAGGAAGGGAAGGGAGGGATTGAGCGTTCAAGGATAGAAGAAATAACCAGTATTGACATGGCAAAGATAGAGATCATAACAGATACAGGCAAAGCCATATTTTATAAAATCGGAGACCAGACTTTCAGTGAAAACGAATATAAGATATTTAAGGATTCCGCAGTTAAAATGAACCTGGATTTCAAGCTGTGCCTGGAGCTTGTAAAGCTATTTAACATTGATCCGAAGGATTTATTTAAAGATCAAGGGGTAAACGCAGATAAAAAGATTATCGGAGCGCTAAAGGCGTTATTAGAAATTTCAGCAGGCAGGGCGCCGCCTCTAGCAGTAGAGAAGATCTCAGCTTTTATAGATAAAATAAATAAAGGAGAAATAAAAGTAAAATACCTTACAGATTCCCCTGAAAATTCAGGCGTCCTCGCCAGATTTAACCCGGAAACAAATGAACTCTCCATAGCAGGGCTAAATACCTCAGATAAAGACATGGCAGTCCTGTTCGGCCTTGTCATATTCCACGAACTCACAGGCCATCTGGAATTTACAAAAGCCACAGGCTTAAAGGCTGTAGATACGCTAAGCGTGTTTATTAACGAAATCGCGGCCTGGATGAGTACACTTGACATATTCGGCATAGATAACCTTAGCGGTATATTAAAGGAAAAGATAAAGGACGCGAAAGGCATTGCGCTAGTCATAAAGGCGCAGTTTGAGGCATTGATAGACGCTGTAAAATCCGGGACATTGCCAAAGAAAATATTTGAGGCATATGGTTTTGACAAGGCGCTTGGAAAGTCCTTTGAGAATATCAAATTTGAAGTCCTGGCAAAGCTAAAAGAGATATCCCCTCTTACTAAGGGCACTATATTCGAATCAGCTGTTAGTAAGCTTATAGGTATGCTGTCGCTGTCTCTGGCGCCTGTTGTAATACCCAGGCAGTCTATTGATTCAAGAGGCAGGGTAGTTGAAACGACCTACATGATATCCGGCGGCGCGCCAGGCACCATAGAATCCATCTCTGTCAGGTATTCCTACCGCGGGGATACCAATGTGCTTGATTACATGGAAGGCAGGCTCCCCATCGCAGACGGCATGTTCGCAGACAGGTCTATAAAGGTATATTGTGACAGCCATGGCATGCTTGACTGGAAAACCGCGATATTCACAGATACAAATGAAAAAGCGGAATTGATATTAGCGACAAACACAGAAGGGAAAAAGTTTATATTTGACACAATTTCAGGCAATTTGTTCGGGTTAGATATTATAGATACCTTAAAAGGAGAAAACCGTTTATCCGCGAGTTTCTCTATTAAAGACATTGACACCAAAAATGGTAAAGATGCATTTTATAAGGCAATAATAGGACATTATGCAAATATAGCCGAAGAGCTCAGAAAAGACAGTTATTATAAAGGACCGGTTATAACAGAGGAAAATTGGGGTAGCCAGTTCAGAGCTGTAAATATCGCAGCTGCAATGAAATCCATAGCCGAACTTAGAGCCAAGGCTTACCATGAAACTGCCGACGCCTTACTCGTAAAAGCAGAGACCTTAGTACAAAAAGGCCAGTGGAGAGAAGCGCTCGGCGATATATTCACAGCCCAGGCAAATGTCGTTGCTGAAAACTGGGCAAAGACAACAACTAAAGATGGAAAGACCATATGGCTAGCAAATAACGGCAATATTGAAACTATCGGCAAGCTTTATATAACAACCCAGATAGCCGAGCTTAGAGCCAAGGCTTACCATGAAACTGCCGACGCCTTACTCGTAAAAGCAGAGGCCTTAGTAGCAAAAGGCCAGTGGAGAGAAGCGCTCGGAGATATATTCACAGCCCAGACAAATGTCGTTGCTGAAAACTGGGCAAAGAAAGAGGCGAAGTGGGATTCTTACAAAGGCTCTATACTCGACAAAGTAGAGCAGGCAGGCTTGGACTACGGAAAGTATCTGTTAGGCATAGCAAATAAAGAGATAACCGAAGCAAAAGGAAAAGGTATCACTATAGAAAGCTTTGATCCTTCAAAGATTACACTCACAAAAGACAACTGGAGAGAAATGCTCAGCACTATCTCTACAGGCCTGACAAATATATCTGTAGAAATGTGGGCAAAGACTACAAATACCAAAGATGGGAAGATGACAATATGGACAACTAATAACGGGAATACTGAAACTATCGGCGCTCTTTACGCAACCCATCTCATAGCTGATATCAGGAGCAAGCCTAACCATGAGAGCGCAAATACCCTTCTTGCAAAGGCAGAAGGCCTGATAGCTAAAGGCCAGTGGAGAGAAGCGCTCGGCGATATATATGAGGCGCAAGCAAAGATATTTAATGTCCGAGTTGTAAACGGCAGGGAGTTTGCATTTGTGAAAGAGAATGGAGTGGAGAATCTGGGAAATGGCAATATGAAAGTTACTCTTATGGACGGAACAGAGTATTTTGTTGATAAGGGCGGAAATATCTACAGGAGAGTAACGCGTTCCAGAGAAGTTGATATAGAAAAGACAATAGCGGAACAGGGTGAATTCAAAGATATAAAAGAAGGTAATTCAGTTAAGACAGTGTTTATCTCAGGAGCGCGCGTAACTATAACAAAAAGCGATCCAAGAAACCATGAGCTGGCATTTCAGGTAAACCTTCTCAAGGTAGAAACAATCCACGATGGCTTACTAGTATCTATGACAGAAAATGGCATAGATGAAAAAGGCAAGAGTATAAATAAGAGAGTTAAATATGAAAACGAGGCTATGTATTTTGACGGCAAGTCTTATGTCCTCAGTATAGGCAAATCGAGCGAGGGTTATATAGATTCAATAGGTCAATATGAAGCTTCCTCTTCGGGCGAATATAAGCTTATAAATTTTGCCCAGCTGCCAGAAGGAACACACGTTAAACAGGTTAATTACAACTTATTCAAAGAAACAAAGAGTATGCCAGACCACTTTGACCCTGCTACGCAAAAATGCATAGAGAAAGATGTGATTTTTGTAAGACTTACCTTAACTAATTCTTCCGGCACAGAAATAAGCGGGGTTTCTTATGACAGTTACGCATACGCGGATAACGCCGAGTATCATCTAAGCACTTCTATACAGCGTATACGCATGCCCAGCGGAGATCCTACTATACCTAATTATGTTACCACAGAAGAAGTTTTAAGCCGCTCGTCCTCATTATACGATGGCTCTGGCGCGCTTATTTATACAGGATCTATAGACAGAGATGGGAAAATAGAACAGGTTACTGATTTTACCAGCATAGATGGCAGATTGGTGCAGAAAGAGACAGTAAACATAGTGGATAGCAAGGTTCATAAAGGAACATTCACTTGGGAAAAAGATTGGGACGGTTATAAATCCACAATGGAAATGATAACCGAGGAAAATTTAGGGGATACAAAAAAGACTATTACGGTAAAGGAAATAACTTATTATGATAGCACGTTTTCAAATATTCCAGGGACTGGTTCTACTGTATTTACAGATGGCAAAAAAGAATGGGCTGTAGAAGAATCAACTACTAAATCCTGGGGCTGGTTTACACCATTTCTATCAGTGGGAACTAAAATAAGATCTGTATACTACAATTGGGTAGCTGGTCAGACAGAGATTGACGATGGCTTTGGTAATAAGATTCAGGCTTCAGAAACATACCTAGACTATTTAATGGATAATAAATTACAAAGCCTTGCTAATGCAAAACTGTCAGAGGGTTTTCTTAGATATACAAGAGAGGAGATTAATGAAACAAAACCCTGGGTCAGATTAGGGCTTGAGCTAGGTATGTCAGCTACGGTAGGTTTTTTAGATGGCATCACTCTGCCCATATCCTTCATCTTAGATCCTATCGGCACAGGAAAAGGTTTTGTGGATATGGTTAAGACATTGAATATTCAGCTGCGCGATGATTTTATCTGGACAGTAGGGTCTTTTATAGGTTTTGGAAAAGGCATGAAGGCTTTACACATATTACCTGAGTTATTCAAAACAGGAGACGTAGCAAAGTCAGGTGCGCTTGAACTGTTGAAAAAATCAGGATCTTCAGATGTTGCAATATCAAAGCTTAATTTAGGATTTAGCGCTAAGTTATGGATGAAATATGGCAAATACATAGAATATGCGCCTGAAGCTGCAGGAAGGTTTATTATGAGCCAGGTTTCTACAGTGGTAGGGATGGGTTTTATGTTTGGCATTTCCTATCTACTGGGTACGGTTTTTGGCTCAACAAGCGAATATCTTGGATTAGGGAGAGATTTTGGAGAAGGTTTGGGAGGATTAATAGGGTTCTTTGCGCCAGGCGCTATAATGAAAATAGCAGTGGAAACCATTAAAGCCAGGGCAGAACAAAAACAGATAGTATCAGTGGAGTCTGTACAGACAAGTATTATCGCTAAAACTTATTTAGGCATTGAGTTAAGCCCAGGGGAAGAGATATTTTTAGAAAGGTATTCAAACGATAGCCAGGTTAGATCTAAGATAGACGCAACTACATGGGGAGATATTTTTAGAAAGGTAGCTACAGGAAAGGATAGGTTAAGCCTTCAGGAATTAGGAAGAGTAGAAAAGCTAGCGTCTGATTTTGTAGATTTAGTCTATTTAAATCCAGGAGAGATTGCGAAACTGTCAGAGGGAGATTTTAATAAATGGGCTTCGTACAGAGAGATAGATATTGCTAATCCAGCTAAAGCAGCTGATCTTGTAGGGGCATATCTAACCAGAGGAGATATTAAATCTGCCATAGAAATCGCAGAAACTACAGCAGACAGCGCTTTGAAAAATAGTTTATATGATACTATAAGTAGTAATATCATGGAATCCATTAGAAATAGTGACATTAATGGAGCCAGGGATCTTAAGATAAAGGTCCTGACCAGTATAACCTTTGAAGCTGAGAAAGGATGGGAACAGGATCCATTGGTAACAAGATTACAAGGATTTGACATAGACCTTGGAGAAACCTTACGAGAGGGCATAAAGACACAGACTCTTTCTGTGACAACAGATGACTCTAGAATTTGTACGGTCTCTAATTCTAAATATGGCGCAATAACAGTTAACAAACCAGGGCAGCGTTCAACCGTAAATCCAGATATTATTGAAGCGGCTCAGCCTCCAGATGCAAAAACGAAATATAGGTATAATTATGAAACGACTGTCACAACTATAGTAAGGAATATAGCTACGGGTGAAGTAAAAGATATAAAAGAGACAGTGCTGATTGGGTCTAATAGACGCCTTACTGATGTAGCAATAGAGCAAAAAGCGAGAAACGAAGCGCCTCAGGCATTAAAATTAAGAGAAGATAATGCGAGATTGCTTGAAGCCAAAAGGTCATGGATTCATTATGAAACGCTCGGGATAACAAGAGAGATATCAGCAATCGGAAGCGCCACAGAGCGCGAGGCTATAGCTACTATAGGGATAGATAAACTCAAGGTATTGATAGCAGAAGAAAAGAATAAGCCTGATTCGGCTCAGAAAATCTTTAATCTTATTGCTCTGCACATGGAAGAGAATGCTATAGCTTATGAGTCAAAATATGGCAAGGCATGGAAGTATCAACCAGCGCAGTATATTGACGCGATCGAGAATTTATATGCGTTAGAAAAAGGTTTTAGATCAGAAGAAGGAAAAGTCAGGGAGGCTTTTGGGTTATCCTGCGCAGGAGGCAAGACAGCTGCCCAGGCAGCAGCTATAGCCACTTTTAGCGACTTATATCCTGATGCGAAGGTAATATTTGTCACCACGTCCAAGAATATTAAATCCATGAGGGAGAATATAAGCATCGGCGACAGAGTTAATTACATAGCTGACGAGAAGATATCTCAGGTAGAAAAAGGCATAAACATAGTTAATTACAGGACCCTGCAGGAATTAGGCATTAGCCAGAAACTGAAGGGCGCGCAGATAGTAGCTGATGAAATACAGGCAGGACTGGCTGAGTCTGACCTGGTGCGCAGTATGGGCAAGGACCTTTATAAAAAACTTCCAGTATGGGAGAGGTCCAGGATTGACAGGGAGTTGAGGCTGTATCAGGAGGTATATAATGTTGTAAGCAGTTATTTAGATGCAGTGAAATCTAAAAATCCTTATTTTGATGGAATACTACGCGATGGGCCTGAGCGATGGACTATGGAAAAGAATAATATATTCGAGAGGTTTAAAAATACGCCTGAATGGAAAAAGATGGTTGAGAGAATGGGAGAAACAGACTTTAATGATATGGTAAACAGCGCTGCAACAGCTTATATGATAGATACAGCTAATGGAAGCGGAGGTTATTACCTGACGCTTAGAGATGGCACTTATGCTTCCACAACTGAGGTAAACGGCTTGTATAAGATAAGGGCAGGGGATGAAACAAGCGGCTATAAAGATATGGGCTACAGGTTTGTGGAGAAAAAAGATATTACAGGATACTGCGTCGCTAATAGAGAAGCGGACCCGTTGCCTAATACCAAATTTGGCGGGAACATGGATGGCAGGCCGAGCAAATTAGGCGTGATGGTTGGGATAAAGCATAATCTTGATATGGATGTTTTAAGGGATTCTTACCTGGATATTATTACAGACCGTACAAATATTATTGGAGCAATAAAACAGGCGCATAGCACGATTGTAAATACAGGCACGCTTCAAGGGTGCGAGCCAAGCCTCAGGGGACTCGGGTTTAAAATAACATATTTTGACCAGGAAAGGACTTTGGATTATTTAAAAGAGAGTGGAAATGTTGATATAAAGGTAGTGTCTGAAAAAGGCAACAGAAGTTTAATAGATATTATAAAAAGTAAATATGCAGAGCAGGAGAGGGCCTTATTGTTAGGAGTCACTGATAATAATGTTTCTAACCTTGTAAGGCTTATTGATGAATTAAAGCCTGTAAAAGAAAATGGCAAATATTATGTAACTTTTGACGGTAAAAAAATAGAATTGATTTTTATATTAGACGACGCTAATTATAAACGACTGGAAGACGCTATACGGACTGAAGCAGAAAGCTCAGATGGCGTGAAAAACAGGATTATTATAGGGACTTTTGCAGAAGGCGTAAATACGTGGGCTAGTGTTAAATTAAAAGGCTCTCAGGAACCGGCTTTCAGCGGCTTTGTGATAAAGTTGAATATGTCCAGCATTGATAATGTGGCTCAGACATTCCAGCGCGTTGCGCTTACAAAAGATATGATAGAGGGAGACCAGAGGGTAGCTGGTAAGGCGCTATGGTATCTCAATACGGAGAATTTAAAACTCTCATCAGAGGAGAGGGCGATATTGCTAGAAGCGTTTAACTCTCACGATCAGAAGAAAATAGAATCCGCAGTACAATATATCGCCGAGGAAAGGCTTAGCCAGGTAAAGAGCCATAATATATTAAGGGTTCTGGAGTCGGAGAAGGCGGGGCAGACGGAGATATCCAGGAAGGTCACTGATTTCAGGTGGGCAGATAGTTTCTCAAGGGGTATCGCGACAGGCACTAAGCTGGCTGGGGCGCTGGCTCAGCAGGGCCTTGCGAGCAGGGTAGATAAATTCAGGGAATATTTCATTCAGAAGGGTTTCATTGATGAGCATGGGAACCTTACAGTTCACGGCATGCTTTTCATAGAAGAGGTGTCAGCGTACCTGAGCCTGTCGCTTGACTTGAAAAAAATCATCAGCAAATTTATAGGTATAGAGTTATTGTCCGGTCAAGCTAAGCTTGAAGCAGGAGAACGACATAGCGACGCAGATATTGAAAATGCTTTTAGTGTAGTAGAGGCTATGTATTTAAAAGGCGGGACAGACTTAAGTCTTTTAGGCTCCAGGCATTTTGGCATATTAGGCATAGCCAGTCTTATAAAGTTAAATAACGACCTTGGGTTAAATCCTGTTACAAAGGCATATATAGCAGGGCTTCAGAATGATGATAAAGATAAGGAGCTGGAGGCGCTGGAAGGCGTCCTTGGTAGATTAAAGACATCAGGCAACGCAAGCGAATACGGACAGTATATATCTGCGCTTCAGCGCATAATTGACACAAGGAAAGGGATTATAAAGAAATTTGAGTCCAAGGACTCAAGGCTGACAGATATGATGAAGAATAACTATAGAGCAGCCAGGGCAATGGAAAGGTTAGAGGAGTTTAATAAGAAGGTAGGGGAATTAGGACCGAAGTTCAAAGAGGTGGGCATAACAGGAAAGATCAAGCTAGCTGTAGAGACTATCGGTATCAGGGATTTATGGAATCTCGGGCTCAGCATGGCATCTGTTCCTCTTATCATAAGCTATCAGAGGGCATCAAAGAATCTTGAGAATAAAGGCATCACAGGAAAGGAACTTGGAGAGCTTTCTGAATTGCTGAACGGCATAAATTATTTCAAGGAGGTAAAGATTTTTGAAGGAAAACGTACCCCAAAAAGGGAACGCGACCGGCTTTTTGATTTATATTTTTATAAAGATAAAGATGGAAAGTACAAGAACCGAGGCGGCATAAATCCTTCTGCCCTGGATCCTTATGTATTATTCTTCAAGGATATGAAGCCGGATAAATATAAGAATTTAATGAATTCCTGGGATAATTATAAATCCTTAGGATTATCCAGGGACTTTATAGAGGTAGTCAAGATGGAAAGGAATAAATTCCTGGATTATATTGTAGGCGAGCTTAGAGGAAAAGACAATAAGGCAGTAGCCCGCGCAATAAGAGATATGGAAAGATTAACCCCTGGGCGCAATAAAGACCTTATGGCAATAGGATGGAAGCCAGGACAGGCAGTCAATAAGGAGTCGATTGGAAAACTTGTTAGTCAGATTGCGGGGAGATTTGAGATTAAGAAAAAGGAAGATGTAGAAAACTTAATAAACAGGGCATTAGTAATCTATGCAGGACTTAGAGCAAATATCGAAGATATAGGCAATAATTATAAAAACGGCTTAAAGATATTAGGAGGGCGCCAAGTTCTGTTGCAGGTTCCAGGCGCTGATGGCAAGAAAAAAGAATTGAAAATAACTTTAAACCTGGTTGATTCTTATAGCATTAAGGTATTAGCCAATAATGAATTTATGGATAAAGTCTTTTACATTTATAAGATGGGGAGAGAGTTAGATAAAGATGAGGATTTTGCCAAGTATTTATGCGGGGTAGAGCCGGTAAGCATGCCTCCGGAAATAGCAAGGCAGTTTGGGATGGAAGAAGGCATGCCCATGAGGGTACTTGAACTTTCCAAGCTTATAGGGATGGCGGAATTCCCTGAGACTATGGGCACATTAAAGAGCTTTATTGAAAAATTAACGCCTGAGATGTTGCCTGATGCTGATTGGAATAAGAAGAAAGATATATACAGGCAGAGGGTAAGCGCCATAGAAAAATTCCTGGATGGAGAGGGCCTCAGACCACAGGAATTACAAGCGAGAATGGTAAAGGCAATAGAGCTTTATGACGGCCTTATAGAAAGAGGAGTAGATAAAATAATAGCAAGAGAATTTTGCCTGAATGCTGAGAAATTAGAGGCGTTAAAAGAAGAGTCTAAGGGAAAAATTTTAGAAAATGCGAAGCGCTTGATAGATTTAGTTGCGGCTAAACAGGATAAAACAAAAGAGCAGGAATTGATACCCTATCTTAGTGACCTGGAAAGGCTTTCAAGGCCTGATTTTGATGCCGAGGCCTTTATAACCAGGGCAATTGAGATTATAGACATTGTAAAGGCGCACGCCCAAGCAGTTATAGACAGCGCAAAGGATAAAATAAAAGAATTCAAAGATTATAATATAGTTATCAGGATAGAGCTTAATACAGGAAGGGCAACCATGACCAATGCCTATTCCAATGGATCAAGCAGTGATGATAATAGATATGTAGGCTTTGATATCAGGTTTGTCAGAGAGCTTATGGGTATCGCAGAGACAGCAGGGGCTGATTCTGAAATAATAAAGGATGAGGTACAGAGAAAGACCAGGCATGAGTTAGGGCATCTGAATAAGAATATAAATTCATGGGACATAGCTACTTACCTGGGAGATGAGAAATGGCAATTGATAAAGGATCAAAATGGTGGATATGGAAAGGTGCAGAACTTCCTGGAAAATATATACAATGAGGTATTTGGCGTGAGTGATATAAAGATTGCCATTACAGAAGAGAATGTCAATGGCAGTTATTACTATATCTTAAAGCAGGTAAAGGGAAACGCCGGGCCAAAGGAAATGAAGACCAAGCAGGGCCTGAGGTTAGGCGGGCTCAATCTCATAGAGTATCTGGCTAATATACAACTATACAGGGGCAATGAAAACGATACAAACGCATTTATAGAAAATATCGCCTATGCCCTGTGGTTTGATTTAAGGTACAGGCTTCCAGCGAGAGGAGACCTTAGAAAGCGCGCAATAGACCAGGTAAAGCAGTTGCAGGAGATTTCCTTATTAAGGTATTTCCTGCCGGCTGGTATGCGCGCCAAGTTCAATGACCTGGTGGCTGATAAGATTATCGAAATAGACAATAAGCTTGAGAGTGAAAAGGCGGAAAGGATAAGAAAGCCTCTTATGGCTCAGGAACAGGCTGTTCCTATTCAAGAGCCGGTAAATGTGTATCAGGGAATGAGTTTCTATGAATTCTTAAAAGCCCAGATAAGGGATTTGCAGGATGAGGAATATAGAAATCTTCAGGACCTGTTTGAAGGGACGCTTAGCAAACCGATCAGGGATAGGTTAATTGCTGAAGGCAGACTGGTCCAGGGCCAGCATGCGACAGCTTATCAGCTCTTAGATGGTAGATGGTTAAAGATATTTGATAATAAGAGCCCTGAGATAAATAAAAGGTCGTATCTAAGATATGAAGAAGGCAAAAGATCTTTAACTCCGGATCAGGTCGTTCCTTACACTATAGAGAAATTCACGCTGGCTAACGGCAATATTAAATATGTACATGTCCTGCAAGAGAACTCTATTACAGCGAGAAATGAGATACAGTCTCTTATTAAGTCCCATAATGTTGAGGCGGCTGACAGGAAGATGATTAGATTGGAAGATGCCTTATGGAAATTAGGCGAAACCTGCGTATTTGATATTGAAGAGGGGTCAATATCAGTCATACTTGATAATATTTCAGGGGACGGCAAGGTTATAGATATCGCAAGCCTGAGGTTCAACAATGAAAAACCAATAACCGAATCAGATATTCAGAGAACAATAGACAGATTGGACGCAGAATATAAAGCATTAAAAGAACAGATAGCCCCTGAAACTAAAGCTTCACCCGCGGAAACTAAACCAGCTGAACAGCCAGCGCCAGATGAGAATCTACTTGAACAGCCATTAGCAGAAGTTGCTACGCCAGAACCTGAAGCTAAGCAAGTTCCAGTATTGGTCCAGAAAGAAGACGAAGTTCTTATGAGCTTAGAAAAAGTGGTGAGAGATTTTTATAAAAGCGATAGCGTCAAAATGAAATCAATTGATGAATTAGATGAAGCTAAATGGAACAGTATTAGGCAGGCATTGAAAACAGTTTTTAACGAGATAAATGAGTTAAACAAGCTATTGCCAAAAGCAAAACAATTTGATGAAGCAAGAGATAATATCTATCAGTACATGGTTTCATTGGCGAGCGTAGAGAATGATAGGTTAGAAAAAATTGTTAATAAAGCCAATCAGATTACTGATCTTAAAAAGTTGCAAGCAATATTAAGCCAGGCAAATAACTTAAAAGATTTTATTGATTCTATAATAGCAGGCGGAGAAATAGGAGAAGGAAAAAGCTATCAGCGCAGGAGAGCGGAAGGTATTATAAAAAACTTAGAATATCCAATAGGCAAAGCAGAAGGGAAGATTCGCGATGCTCTAAAGGAAGCAGATGTGTTTGAATTCATAGAAATACTTGAGTTAGGAAACGGTGTAAGTTTTGAAGAGATAGGTATATTATACAATAGGTTTATAGATGCAAAAAGGGGACTCTCTTCTAATGGGCTAAATATTGATTTTAATACAATGCTCCAGATTGCGCATATCCCACAACTAAGCGCAGAACTTGCAGATATGCTTAGAAATATGTATGCCCAGGATGAGTCTGGAAAGATAGGTGAAACGCCTGCCTCGCAAGCAAAGAAACCGCTTAGTTCCAATGAGGAGATGGCTGTCCAGGAAGCGATTAGAGACGCTGTAAAAGAGATAAAGACGCTTTCAGGAATAAAGGAAGCCAGGGATAGATCTATAATAGCCATAGACGCAGCAATAGCGTTAAGAGAAAAAGATTCCGGAGCGAGCGAGAGGTTATATAACCAGGCAGTCAGGGATATTATGAAGGCATTTATTGACGCACGGGGCACAAGAGGGCCTCCGTTTAATGTCACTGAAGACGAGATACTCCTAAGCCCGCGCATAAGCTATATACTTAACAACATGCTGTCTCTCCTAGACAAGGAAATCAAACTTAATAAAAAATACACGCCAGAAGAAATACCCGGTTTTATAGATAATACGATTGAAAAAGCAATTGAGATAGACGCAAGCGACCCAGAATACCGTAAATTCGCAAAAGAGATTATCCATGACACAAACTGGCTGAGGCAGTGGATACTTCTCAGGCGTATGGGTATAAGCTATGTTAAATTTATCAGAGGAGATGATGAGTCTAGGGAGACCAT
The DNA here is from genome assembly GCA_030691625.1 of Candidatus Omnitrophota bacterium. Taxonomy (GTDB): domain Bacteria; phylum Omnitrophota; class Gorgyraeia; order Gorgyraeales; family Gorgyraeaceae; genus UBA10183. The sequence goes on from JAUYDX010000042.1 coordinate 32,745, forward strand.
GATAGTGGGAGCTGTGGACGGAAGCAGGGTCAATGGCATGCATTGCGCAGTTCAGGGCGCAGCGGAATTAATGAATGACGAAACGAATCATAAGTTATTACGAGAAAACCTTGCCCAGCCGCAGCTGGATTTATTTAAATCAAAACTTAATAACCAGGGCAAGGTAGCCATTGATATTATCGCGGCAGAGATTGCTAAAAGGATTATCGATGTAATTAAAAATCCAAGGGCTGAGAGAAATAAGCACGTAAAAATAAACGAATTCTTATCTAACCTGGCAAAAGGCGATATATCTTTTCTGCCTATGCACCTTGTTCTTAATGACGCTTTTGGCGTGCCTACAGTAGCCGCAAATGTGTCTCCGGATAGATTAAGCGAAACCTCAGGACTTGTGATAATGAATGTGTTAGGAGAAAAACCAGATGGGGAACTCGCTCCTCATCATTTACCAGGAAAGGCCGGCGGGTATATAAATACCGAGACCGGTAAACCTGTAATAGTCATAAAGGTAGGCAATAAGCTATACGGCATTGAACCAGAAGAATTATCAAGGCATTTTGAACCAGTCCAGGGACTGAATATTCTGGGCCTGCCGTGGGTCATAAATAATATAAGAGGAATAATGCCGTTAACTTTGGGAATGATGAATAAGGTTAATGGCAGCGCAGAGGTTACAGTGCCATGGAAAGGGCTTATACCTTTTGATCAGATTAAATATGAGCCAATAGAAAAAACAGGGCGCCTTGGAGTTAGACCTGCCAGTCTAATATCGGTCTCGCCCCCGCGAGCCGTTCCAGGCGCCCCTGTTTCTAAAAATATCTATGCATTTTTATTCCTTGGAAGTTTTGCTTTGATGTGGTGGATAACAGGACTATCCGAAGAGACTAGATTATTTTCTAATGACTTACTGAAGCTTAGATTATTGATAGGTACCGGCATTGCGGTATTTTTTGGAATTTTGGCAGGCGCATTAAATAAATTATTTAAATCTTCTGAAAGTATCGTTAATAAGTATAAAGTTTCTTATACTATACCAAAACTAATTACCCGTATAGGAGTTGCAGCTGTTCTAGTGGAGATAGGGTTATTCAGGAGGCATTTTTATTTTGATGGATCTGTTGAAATGTTTGGGACAGTTAATCCTAAAGCCTATTTGAATTTCTCCAAAGGTAGTTTATTATACATAATAGATCATGGTTATTTTAATGATTTTATTATCTTTTCTTGTTATACAGCCGGAATATTCTATATAATTTTATCTACTAGAGTGCTTTCAAATATTTTTGGAGCACTGCCTTCGATTAAAGATCTTATTTATCGTAAGTCCTATGTGCCTCTTAAAAACATATTAGATATAGAAGAATATAAATTTTTTATAAATATTGCTGGCTTCTTAGGAGCATCTTTTATGGTATTTTTCATATGGTTTACTAACATAATAGATGAGTTTACTCAACGAGGGTCTTTTCTATTTGAGCATAGCATTCATCCAGAAGGGACTTATGATCCATTTGATCTGTTAGCCTATACTTCAGGCGCTGCGCTTAGTATGCTTTTGGCAAAATGGTTATTTGGTATCAAACGCAATAATCTACCTGCTTTGACCAGTACTTCTGAAAGCGGCGTTGTTGATGCGGATAAAAAGACACAGCCTGCAGAAGCCACTGTTTCTGAAATCAGCGTTGTAGGCATTCTTCTTTCCAAGCCAAAGCTAATAGCGAGACTACTGGGCCGGCGCGAACCCTGCGGGACAGGCGCTATAGTCGGGGAGAATGACAGTTCCTTCTTTGTACTGACAAATCATCATGTGGTTAGAGGGCTTAAAAAAATAGAAATATTTATTCCTAATAAGGAACGCGAGATAGTGATTCCAGCGAGCCTTGGGGCTTATACGAGATGGGGCGATCTGGCTTTACTTAAAGTTCTGAAAAAAGATATGCCTCAGGGTACTTCTTTTAAAGTAGGCGCTTTTGCCGATCCTCAAGGTTTAAAGGTATATAAACCCCTTATTTGTCAGATCCTTGCTCCTGATTATTATACGGGCGCGGCGCTTATTGACACAAAACTGGATAGAATTGAGGCAAGGGCTTGGGGATCATCTAATACCCTTATTATTTCACATAAGACATGGCCTGGGGCAAGCGGCGCGCCGGTTTTAGATGAAAATGGAAACATTATGGGAATAAATAGGATAACTATTGACAGGACTTCTGAAGCAATTCCTTTAGATACAATAATGAAATTCCTCAATAGAAATTCTGTGCCGGGCGTAAAGATAGAATCGGCATCTCCGCGAGCCGTTCCAGGCGCTCTTGCATCTGGAGGGACGGCACTTGACGCAAAGCGGTTTATAAAAGACCTGGAGAAAATGTTTAAAAGACAAGCTAAGAATATAGGGCAAGCTGTCGTATTAATAGCGCAAATGGTTTTTATGAGCTGGGTTGCCTGGAATAAGTTAGCGCCTATTATTCAGCGCATAGATATTGAGCATACTCTTTATTTAGGCGGGCTGGTATCGTTACTGATAGGTTTAAGTCTATTACTTATAAAAGAGGTGCGCTCTTTCCTGGGGTATACAAGAGAAGAAGAATACGCTGAAGAAGAAGAGATTCAAAAGCCAAGCATTGAACCGCCTAGCGGCCCGACAACTAAGATATCTTCAGGAGAGACTATAACAGTAACAGCAGCTGCTGGGTTAGGCATAGCTGTTGCTTTATTGACTCCCGCGCTATTACCTGCTTACGCAATCGGCATATCCGCTATCTTATTTATGAAATATTACATAAATCAGCAATTTAGTTTTGGCGGAGCAGGTGCTATTGCGCTGCCAGGGCAGATGGGATGGAAGTTGCCTGGAATTACAAAAGAGAAGCCGCAGCCAGTGGCAGAGAAGCCAGGCGGGATTATTTCAGAAGAATCTTCTGCCAGGTCTCCTCCGATTGTTTCTACGAGAAAGATTTCCGCTATTGCCATCTCATTGGGCATATGGTCTGTGTTAGCGTATTTAGGCACAGATCTTCTGACTGATTTTATCTCATCCTCTATCCCTGTCAAAGGCGAACTTACAGATATATATCAATATATATTGGCGTTTCAGGCGGCTGTGATGCATACCGTTAATGGCCTGGTGTGGTTTTTCGGAAGCGTGGCTGTATTATTGGCGAATATAACCGTCGCAGCCCGCATGGCATTCTATTTGAGGCCTACCAAAAAATTAGCTGAAGACTGGGCATCGAAGGTCAAGGGATTTGAACTTGGGCTTGAATCATTCAGGGCGCAAAATAAGGTATCAGGATTATTGGGCGGCATAGCGCACATATTCGTATTTGACCTGTCAAGGACAATGTACGGCTTTGCAGGCAGGAGCTTTGATAATCTTATCAAGATATATCTGGGTATAAAGCCAAAAGAAGAAATGACGATGTCTGAAAGGATCTTTGCGGCAAGGGGCAAATCTTATGTTGCCCAGGCGTCATTATTACCGTTATTTGGGGCAGTGGGAATAGCATGGTCCAGGATTAAGCTTAAGATATACAGCACTGTTACGCAGGTTATATTAATCAGCGCAGGAGGATTAGTAGCCACAGGCGTTGCATGGATGATAGGCGCTGAGCCAAATGATTCCTTATCATGGCTTAGCGCGGCATTGAACTTTAATTTATTGACGCAATCTAAGCCAGCCCTGCTCGCGGGGCTTATCCTTACCCTGCCTTTAGCCAAGCGCAGCAAGGTATTTAAGTGGATATCAGCTCTTATGGCAGGCGCGCTTATGATACAGGGTTACATGGGCATTGACTGGGTGAGGGCAATGCTGGATCAAGGCGCTGGGATAAGGGGAGCAATAGTCCATATCTTTTCAGGTTTGGCCATGGCGAGTTCTTATACCCTGGCAGTGGCTTTGGCAACTGAAAGGCGCGCAAAAATACTTAGCGCTGAAGCTAGGCAGAAAGGCCAGAATTCCAATATTATCCTGACGTTTTTAATCGCGTTAAAAGAGCTGTTTATATTTAAGAAGTCAATACCTATTAATGCCAAGGGGGATGTAAAGGCCACTATATGGCGGGCAGCTTTTGGGTCTGCCATAGGCATACATACTGTCAGCCTTGAGATAGAACTGTTTAAGGCATTTGGCGAGTTTAATAGCTACCTGAGGACTCTTATACTCAAGGTGGAAAGCCAGGAAGGAGTGCTTGGTATTGGAGATAAATTGATCAGCGCTCCGCTGGAGCCATTTGGCCTGGACATTAATCAGATTACAGCTCATTTGCCAGGGACATCCGGCATGACAACAGAGGAGATCGTAAACATAAAGAAACTTGAAGATATGGCTGACAGTAAGACAAGGCAGCTTAAGTGGATGCTTGAAGACGCGAAGAAACTTGAGGATAAAAAGCTTCTTAGCGGAGAAGATGTCAGCAGATGGAGAGAATCTGTTGAGGCAGAGATCGCGCGGTTAGAGCAGGAATTAAGGCATATTGAGGAGCGGTCAAGGGGCTTATTGGCGCTAGAAGAGAAAAAATCGTTAGAGAACAGGATTAAGGAGCTTTCAACTAAGAGGGGCGCGCTTGAGACAATCAAACTCAGGATAATAAACAATAATTTAGCAGGATATAGAGATTTTGCCAGGGTGACATTCCAGGAGATATTGCAGGCGCAGATGAGTTATGAACAGCTCGTAAATAAGAGCCGTATGGAAAGGGCTGTGAAGCAGGAGGAGGCTATTGCGGGAGAAAGACAGAAAGAGCCAGTCCCGGCAGAAAAGAAAGAAGAGCCTGCTGTAAAGAAAATTGAGCAGGCGCCTCTTGCGGCAACAGCCGCAGGAGCTGGTTCAGGCGGAGGCGAACCTGGAGGGGAAGGCGGGCCTAAGATTGATATAGGCCAGGCAACACCGCCTGTTATGCCTACTAGTACAGCAATCAGTAGTCAGGCAGAGCGCGATCAAGATACTGAAAGACGGGTGCATGGGCCTATGGCAGAGGAAGAGATGCCGATACTTGTAGAGCAGTCACAGGTCAGGGTTCAGCCAGAAGTTAAACAGCAGATAGGAGAGGGCAGAATACCTGATGTCTCTTTAAGTGATATGCAAAAGGATATCCTAGACCTATTGCCTTCAGAATTTGCGTCGCCTTTGACCTTGATCCCGGACCAGGCAGCGAGAAGGGCGTTTGATGAGCGCCTGAGCCAGGAAAACGGGCCTCGGCAGATGGTTATTGACGGGCCTGTGGACAGGGTAACTGAGCAGTATAAAGTTAAGGTGGATGGCCTGGAAACGGCAATGGAATTCTATATGATTGATGCGGAGGCGGTGAACAGGTTCTATGAGAATAATGCCAAGGACTTTGTTTATTTCAAGATACTTAATGAAAACGGCGATGTTATAAGGACATATAATTATAGAGATCATAAATACGAGATACTCCAGCAGAATGACTGGTTTAAGCAGGGAAGATATAAAGCGATACAGGTCATTGACGGCAAAGAAAAAGAAATACAGACAGTTAAACAGCTTGAAAGGCAGGGCAGGATATTCTGTTACGATATAACAAAGCCGTATTATAAGCCAGGCGAATCAAGGATTGATTTCAGGAGGACAACAAAGGCAGAGCTTATGGCAAAGGAGCCTGAAGCGCTTAGGGTGTTCTTTGTGCCCGGAAACCAGAAGATAGACGAGTCTAAGGCGGCTACGCTGAATGACATTATAGCGCTTGGCGCAAAAGAGATTATAGGCGGCCAGAGCGCGTACATGGCTGAACTTAAGATAGCCATGTTTGACAGGGATACAGCTCAGAACAGGGTATATATTGAGAAGCTTCTGAACGATGATAAGGGCAGTATATTTGGAGCTGTTCCTACTGACAGCCGCATAAGGGCATTGAAGACAGATCTGGGAATAAGCATAGCCAAAGACTTTGTGCTTTCTGTCAATATAGACAGACAATACAATCTTACATGGATCTGCTACAAAGTAGTCGAAAAAGCCGGAGAGGTGGTGTATAAGACAGCAAAATGGGAAAACGGGAAATGGAAGGATACGGGTGTCCAATATAGACTTACCGATGAAAAGAAAAGAGAGGGTTATGACAATGCCGCGGATGTAGCCATAGATGACATAGAAAAGAACATGAAGGTGCTTTCTGAGGATAATATCTGGTATGATTCTGAAAAATTCGGCGGGAGAAAGGCGCTAAAGATAGTAAATGGCAATACAGGGGATGAGGTCCGCTATCATTCACAAGAATTGACCAGGCAGAAAGAAAGGATTGAAAAGCAGAAGGTGTTAGTGAACCTTATTGTAGACAGCGCGCGTTCAGGCAAGGCGATCAATGAGGCAAAACTTACATTCCTTGGCCTGAACAGGTCTCAGTGGGCCACTATTATGGACGGTCAAAGGGCAGATAGATACGCTGAGATGATGGAAGGATGGGGCGGAAATCTGGGCACAGGAGAGGTATTTAACCAGGATAAAGATATGCCTATAGGAATGGCATTGCCTTTAGAAATAGCCTCAAGGACAGGGCCTTCGCAGTTCAGGATGTTCTTTGACAGGTTTAATAACCAGATTGTTTACGGCGCAAAGGCATTCAGCTACAGGATAGCTCTTATAGATAACCTTATAGAAAATTCTAAAAAGATAGCAGATGGCGCTGAAAATGGAATGGCGATATTTACAGTGAAGTATTCAGGTCTTGATGTGGTAAAGACAGGCCAGGACGAGTTAAAGGCCTGGGAATCAGAGATAGTCAGGATGGTTGAAAAGGCTGGTTCGCTAGAGGCATTAAAGTATGACGAGGCATCTGACAGCTTTGAATTTGCAAGGGTCATAAAAGAAGACAATAAAGATGTGGAAAGACAGCTTAAGCTTACCAGGGTCTATGGCCTTAAAGGAGCGGAAAAGAATGTAGAAAAGATAAATGATAAACTGATCAAGGCCAGGATGTTCAGCGAGTCGCTTAAGCTGGAAGACGGAGGCGTGATAATACAGGATATTTCAAAGACTTCTTATGAGACAAGGAAAGGCATAGATGAGGCATTAAAATACCAGATAAAGCTTACAAGGCTTCTCGGCCTTATAGCCAATGAAGCTGAGTCAGATCCTGCAAGGGCTGTCAGGATGTACAAGATGCTTTTCTGGGGCAGGGCTGACGTGGAGCTTCCAGCCATAATAAATACATACCTTAAAGATGGAAACGGAGCAGCCCTTAAGATCTTACTGAGCAATATACCGGAGAATTTCTCATGGAGCTATTACACCACTATTGACACTAAAAAGGTAAAGATAGGCATAGTATTCCCGCAAAAAGGCCTGGCAAGGGAGAATGAAAAAGGCGACAGGTTCTACGGGGATCTAAGGCCTAGCCTTGAAAAGGGTTATAAGGTTTTTGATGTCTATGACCTGCCAAAGGAACAGGCCAATAGAAAACTTTTATGGACAGAATATCAGGATTCGCTTGGCAGGCGCATAGCGAAACTTAATGGCACAGAGCTTACTATCATAAAGGAATTTGTAATAGGCACCAATATCGCCAAAAAGACTGTTACCATAGACTTTGACAGGCGCGATCCGGAGCGCAATTACCTCGCTACAACAAGAGAGCTTGAATGTCAGGATGGGATACCCGTTATAAACCCAAGAACACCGGGCAGGCTGCATTACACCAGCCACATAAGCGGCGAAGACTTTGATGTGGAAGAATACCTTGATTATAAAGGCAGGCAGGCTGAGATAGTGAGGTTCGCGGATACCGCTTCCGAGAGGATCATCAGGAATACGCTTTTTGCCCCGTATGGCGAGGATTATATTAGCCTGCAGAGCGAGACAGAATATAATGACGCAAGCATTGTCTATATGAGGTTTAAATCTATCCTGCCGGACAAAAGCGTGCTTTACGATGTGTCTGATAATCCTGATTTTGACGCACAAAAAGGCCATGTATGGCAGGAAAACTATAGCTCCACAGGCAGGTCTTTAAAAAGCCAGGTGATAGAATTCGCTGCCAAAAATGACATTGCGCCCAAGTCAGCGGAATTTGAGGCTGTAAAGACGCGCTTAAAGGCCAGTATCCAGACTGAGCTTAATAGAGGCGCTATCGGCAAAGACCGCAACCTCGCCATTATAATGAAACTTGCGCCGGCCCTTAACGCAAAGATCGTATCTGAAAACGCCGCGCTTAGTCCGGAAAAAGAAAAGCTTCATACTGTATTGAAAGAAGAGGATATAGGCGATATAGACGGCTTTGTGAATTATTTATTCGACCAGGATGCTGCAAAAATTAAGGAGAGCGAGGCGAGACGGCTGTTGCATTCCAGATACGCTACTGTTGTGGCAGATCTGTACTTCAAGGCAGCGATAAGGGCAATAACAGGCCAGAGCGGAGATTATGATTATGAATCTGCGTATGTATATTATAAGCTTTTAATAAACGGCGCGTATAGAGGCAGAGCCGAACAAAGGATTGATAGGGGCATAAGAGAGACCATAGCAGAGCTAAGAAAACTGGAAGGACTTAATAAAGATACGCCAGGGCTGCTCCAGAATAAGGCAGTGCTTTTAAATCAGCTCAGGTCCAGAATGCTCATGACCTCTCCTGAAACCATCTACTGGACTTTCTACGATCTTATAAATGACAGGAATATGCAGATACAGTACAGCCCTGAGGATATAATCCGTTACAGGCCAGAAGGCGAAAATATGTTCTTTGAGCTGGTAAAGCTGGAAAGTTCTCAGCTAAGCCAGGACGGAATGACCATCACCTTTAATAACACGGTTTATTACGCAAGGCTGAGCCTGGAGGAAATAAGAGGGATAGCTAACGGAAAAGAAATAGCGCCAAAGACCGGAATAAGGCATGAGGTAATGACATATGATAAGAGGTCTGAGAGGATGACCAGGCAGGAGGAGACTGAGAATATAAACGGGAATAAGATACCTACAGTGCGGCTCACTGCCTCTACAGGGCTTAAGACAGACCCGCAGTATACATTGAGCCGGGAGGACTTCACTCTCTTAACCAGGCATTATTATATCCCTGGAACTAATATAGAGAAATCATTCGAAAAGATAAGGATCGGGCCTGACAATAAGAGGGTTGTCACAGAGCAGGGAGCTGTTGACACAGCAGGGGATATCGTGAGCCTTAATAGATCCGCTGAAATGCCTATGACAGGCATTATGATATTTGAATTCATGAAGGTGGATAAGGCGAGGTTGAAGATTGATAACGCGGTTAAGCTTATAGAGGTCCTGGACGCAAACAATATCCCTGACGGCGCAGAGATATTATTAGAGCGGCATGTGGAATACGGAAAAACAATGGACCCTGACGGCAGTAACGCGAGGGTAAAAGAAGCTGGTTTAAAATACAAAGATAAGGAATTAAAGCCAGGCATAGACATGAGGACGTTCTGGAAATGGGAGCAGAGTAATACCAAGATGCAGCCGCTTAAAGAAGGAGAGCCAAACCAGGTAAGGTATAAGGCAAATCAGGAAGTTGTCGAGAAGGATATTCGCGAGCGTGCTGTTACAAGCGTGCCTCATAAGGTAACAGGCGATAGAACAGAGGATAAGCTTACGCGCGAAGCAGCATTCAATCAGACAAGAGACGCTTATAAAAAGGCAAGCTTCCTGAATGCAGAAGGCAGGGATTATGCAGACTGGGTGTTTAAGTTTGATATGTCGTGGAGAAATATTATCAACGCGTATCTTGATAAAGACACCTCAGCTAAATTCATAGAATTTGTAAAAGAAAAATTCAGGGAGAACCCTGAGGAATTCCTAAGGATATCAGCTTTTAACACATCAGGAACAGCTGTTGAATGGAAGCAGGCAAACGGGCCGAACGCTTGGGTGGTTATTGCTATAGGTCATGACATAGAGAGAAATGGGGATGCGGATGGGTCAAAGCTTAAGCTCGCAAAGGATATAACTGACAGGCTGATTACTACAGGAACAGGATATAAAAATACGCAGGCAGACGGCACCACTATCACAGATGCCATGATAATACCGTTTGAGCGCGGGTCTAACAGGGCAGCAGTGGAGCACAACATAGATATGTACGTGATATGCAGGTATCTTGGAGCGAAATTAGGAGAAAATGGAGATGGCAAGACGTACCGTGAGTATGCCAGGAAGATAGCGAATTATTTAAGAGCGCCTGCTGAAAAAGGCGGAGCCATTGTGACCAGGGTTATTGAGGAAAACGGCAGGAAGCGCGTTGAGACATTCCTGGGCAGGGGCGTGATAGATATATATAATTTTACGAAAAACGGGGATATCTCAGGCGGCAGATTTGATGAAGCAACCAAGAAATGGTTAGAAGGGACGTTTGACTATAATGTGGCTACAGACGCGCAGGCGTGGATGGCGTCCCTGGCCCAGATTTACAAGGATGATTTCCCGAATCTTGACCCGAGGGGTTTTGTGAATTTTATTGAGAGGAACTGCGCTGTAACAGTGGATTTTAGAGGCCAAAAAGCAGGCACAGTGGATTACTTTGATTTTGTAGGAAGGATGGAGCAGATAAGGCTCCTCAATCAGAAAATAAGCGAATGGGAAGGAAGAAAAAGGGATTACTGGTTTGGTACGAATTCCGGCGCCCTCAAAGGAAAAGAACTCCTGGATGCGGAAGAGAGGTACCTGAAGACGCAAGGCGGCGAATTAGCCCCGTGGGATGTCTTCCAGTTAGAAATAGATAATGCCAAACAGGAAAGAGCCAATCTCCTTAATGCTTTCAGGCAGAATCCAGCTGCAGCAGTGGAATTTATGACGTACATGATAACAGCGTATTATCATTCTGCTGAAAGGGCAGATGAAATGGCAGAGGAAGAAAAAGACACTGAGCATAAAGGCGCGGCATATTATAGGAAACAGGCGGAATTCTACGAGAACGAGCGCAATAAATTTATTATAACTGAAAATGGAGAAACAGGGCTGGTTTATGCCAACCAGGAAGACCTGGATAAGGACGATAGCAAGGAAAAGACTCCGGCAGTAACCATATCTGCCTCATCCACAGCAGCCGCTGCAGCGGGTAAATATATAGAGCATATAGATCCGCAGACAAAGGTTAAGAAGGTGTTCGACCCATTCAGGATACAAGGCAATAAACTAAGACAGGAAACTCCTGCAAAACCTGCTGAACCAAAGGAAGAGTCAAAAGACAAAAAAATAAGAATATCAGGCGGAGCTCCTTTAATGATGGGGATGAATCTGGCTCTCCTGGAGGATGTAAAAGATGCGTGGGAATGGGCGCGCAACAATACATTTATCGGAAAGATATTTGGAAGGGCTGTAAAGAGCGAAGAGGTTATTGTACCTGCTGTAGAAATAGGCCAGGTGCTTCCTGTGGTAAGTTATTACGGCGAGACTCTGGCGTATACATTTGACGTATCAGGAAGGATCTTGAGAGATATCCTGTTGAACAAAGATAAAGAAGAATCGCAGAGACTCCTTGATTTTATGTTCTCAAGAGAAAAAACTGAGAAGGTATCAGGGTTATGGCCAAGCGCCTTTGATATTAAATACGGCAGGATGCAGGAAAATAATGATCCTGGTGGTCCTGCGAGCTGGATGATAAGGGCCAGGATGGCTGACATAGAGGCGAATGGGGATACCGCTGGCAATCAAAAACTTTCACAGATTGTAGATTACGCTGACAGGCTTCTGAATGGCATGATGGTGAAATATGAAGTAAATGGCAAAAGATTAGGGTTCTTAGTTACAGGCCCAGGCGCCATAGGGGTTTCTAACGAACATAATATAGACCATTTTACAGTATTTGAATATTTAGGGAGAAAGATAACAGGCGCTGACGGAGACAGATTCAGGGACGCTGTCAGGAGGCTCGGTAATTACTTTGATACGCCTGTAAGCCAGGGCGGGGCATTGAGAGAAGACGGGGTATATAAAGGGATACCCATAAGCAGTATCTCAGATATTAATATGTTTATCAGCGGGAAAGATAATAAAGGGAATAATATTGACAGGGAAAAGCTGGTAGGTAAGGAGATATATACTGATGTCCTGGGCTGGGGCGCTTCCATAGCAGAGCAATATTCAACTTATTTTACCAACTTAGATCCGAGAAAGCTTGTAGATTTCGCGCTTGATGCGAGGAACGGTATATTGGTGACTGTTTCAAGAGGCACCAGGATAAATGGCATTGAACTTACCAGCGATACACAGGGTTTTGATTTTACTGATACAAGAGGCAGGGAAGGTATCAGCAGTCAGTGGAAGGTCAAGAGGGCCCCGATGATAAGCAGTGAATGGACGGTATATATGCTTAGCGCCCTGGAGTATGCTGCCAGGGCCGCAGACAGGGCAGGGGATAATGTCAATGCCCAGAGATACCGCGCTGAAGAAACGCGCTTAAGACAGCATCTGGAAAAACTCAGGATAAAGATAGGAGACAAGGAAGGCCTTGTATACGCTACAGCGAATGATGTCCAGAAGATAAATATAGGAGGGACTGAAAATAAGACCATCCAAAACTGCGTAAATTCCATTGCCATGGCGCCTACTTCAGCTTGGGAATTATATACAAATGGCAAGGATATATTGCAAAGGATAGAGATTACAAAAGGCGCTGTCTCAAGCCTTGTAAAGACGCTCAATACATCTTCAAGCCCTACCAGTCTTCAAGATTTTATACTGCTTTCACAGCATGGAGACGCTTCCAGGTACCTTGATTTTACAAAGGTTACGCCAAGGCCTAATACAGATGGCACCATAAGCTTTATGAGAGACGGCATGGAACTCGCTAAGCTTAAGACAAACGGCATATTAATAGTCAGGCAGTATGATGAGGCAAAAAGAGAGGAGATATATAAAGAGGCATGGACAGGATGCAGGATATTAAAAGACAGAAATGGCCGCGATTATATCGATATAGGAGTAAAGAGCAAGAAATACAGGCCAGCGGAACTAATGCTGGATGACTCCATAGCCAGCTACATAAGAGATAAAGGAACCAGATTTATTAGAGGCAATTCAACTGTTAAAGAAAACTGGCTTTTTGAAGATCAGGCTGATTATGAAAGTTTGAGGAATGCCTTGCAAAATAAGACTAGAGCTATTTATGTGGAAGAATCTGCGACTTCAGGCAAGCCTGGAAAGGTTAATTTATTCGTCAATAAAGATGCCATTATTCCTAGAGGCAGTTTTATAGGGAACAGTCTATCTCTCCTGAGGCCTATGGAAAGGAGCCAGGCATGGATGTCAATGGGCCAGGGATTTGAGGAAAAGGTCAGGAGTAATATAAGGTCTAAAGGCGTTGAGGTATTTAACAGTCAGGAAAAGGCCCTGGGTTTCATAAATAAGCTGGATAACGCGATAACCACCGCTACTCTTGAGTTTAATATGCTCCAGTCGTTTAGCGCGCCTCAAGCTTATATAGGCTTTACATATGCTGATAAGTCAGGCAGGGAATCCCAGCTTGGCAGGCTCCAGGCAGGGAATCTTGCCATTACAGCAGAGCTTGTCCAGCTGGATCTAAATAACAAGGTTATTTACGAGCATCCAAGGTTAAAAGAAATCATAGGGTATTCCAATAGTCAGAGCGTATTAGATAGCCTTGTGGGGCAGGAAAAAGGCAAACCATTTAAACAAGATAGCGATTTAGAGACATGGATGGCTAGATTAGATTCGCGTAAAAATGTAACAGCCTTTACCAATTTTATCTTATCCAACAATGGCGCAGGGGACATGCTCAGGCACAAGACATCAACAATGGTGTATCATGGCTATTCTGAGGCGCTTCGCTTTGATAAAAACGGCTTTAGCTTTACAGATACATCAAATACCACTCATACCTTTAAATACAGGGATAGCGCTGTCAGGACATATATAGCCAAGTCATGGATTTCCCCTGATGGCATACCTACTATTATGAATGTTAATACCCATCGCATCTGGCAGGAGCTCAGGGATGAATATGACAGGCCAAAACTTATATTTAACGGCGAACTGAATCCTGACGGGACATTTGGCCAGGAGTCAGTGACCATAAACTGCTATAAGGCGAATGAGTCAGAAGACCCTGATAATATTTATACCCAGATCCAGCTTGACAGGGCTAGGATAGATATTGACAGGCCTGAGTTTACCGCGCAGGAGATACAATCGCTGATAAATAACAGGACTCTGATAGCCAGGTCTCTAAAGTTATCAGAAAACCTGGAAGACAGCACTGTACTGTATGAAAAGCACAACTATTCCTATGACAGGTACAATAGATTCGCAGACGCTGTTTCTAATGAGCTGGTGGAAAGCAGCGCGAGGAAAGACGGCAGGATGCTGGAGAAGGCTTTTCCGGATGGCGCGCGGGATGTGTCTATATACAGCGATCTTGTGCTTTCAGATATCGGCATCCCAAAGATGACAGTAAGGTTTGTGGATGTGCCTGCTGCTGAAAGGCCTGCGGAGAAAGGCATATCAGAAGTTTCAGTGGCAACAAATCTGGACACAACCACAGGCAGTCTCAGGATCACAAAATTGAAATTAATGCCGGATAAAGGCATTGTTTTTGACAAGCAGGGATTTGAGCGGGACGGGTTTGTGAAGCCTGTATTTTCCAGCCATATCATGGGGCTTCAGGAGGAGATAAAGAACAATAAAGGCCAGGGCGTAATAACCCTGCTCGGCTATCCTTCAATGGAAGTGAATGAGGCCGGAGAGCCCTTGACCGCCCCAAGATTAGCGGCGTTTTCTGATTTTGACGCCTTTAATACGCTTAAAAACAGCTATACATTTAAAGTGGAATTAGATAAAGATGGGAAGCCGATTACAAACCCCGGCATATATATGCGGGGTAACAGCCTTGAAAACGGCTCATGGCTCAGCAAGCTGAATGATCTGCAGTTAGATATTAAAGGTATTTTTACTTATTACTTTTACGATAATCAGACAGCCAATAGATATGTGTATCTTAGATATGACGGCGGTATCAGCAAAGAGTATTTTGAGCCTAATAAGATATATCAGGGATATTCTAAAACTAATACCTATGACGCGTTTTCTCTTCCGGAAAAAGCCTATTATTCGAAAGATATATTCCCTAACCGCATTTCAGATTTTACAAAGTTTGGCAAGGATGATTTGTTTGCCCCTCCGTCTAAATCCGGCGCAGATTTTAATTATGATAATGTAATATTTACGCGTTATCCAGGATGGGTCTTATCAGTTGAGATGCCGACAAATGGCAGTATTTCTTTTTCTGAGGACAACCCGTTTGACAGCCTGGAAAAGGCAAAAAGACTGCCATATGACGCTACCTTGAGCTTTAATGGGTTTGTCATAGCCCAGGCCGCAAACCATAAGGTGAGGCACCTGAAAGACGTGAAGGATGTAAGCCAGGAGATGAATATTACAGACAAATGGTCAGAGGATGCCAGGTCCAATAATCTATTCACCAATTTAGGGATGTGGGGGGATCAGTTTATCGCTAAGATCACGATCCCTGTGATCGGGACGATTGTAGCTGCTGTCTTATTAGGGGTTTTCGGAAAAAGATTTTTTAGAAAAGCAGGCATTGTTATAGGCGCCCTGGTCTTAGTGAACCTGTTCGGCCATCCTCTGAATATTATTTTTATGGCGCTTGGCATTGGCACCGCTGTTCTTGGGATATCAATGGCGGTAGAAACTATTATAGGCAAACGCCTGGCCAGGGGCATTGAAATAGGCGTTGGCGTATTATCCGGCACAGGCCTTGTTTTTTCTATCTTCACTTCTTCCTATGGTTTACTGGCGTTTTTTGCGGCTATAGGGGTGATGCTGTGCATCACGCCTATAATAAAATCTATATTTGTGAAAAACACGAATGAAGGCGGATATGAGAATCTGGAAAAATGGGATAAGTTGAAACCCAGGCTTTCTGAATTGATAGGCCATGTTTTTGGGATATGGAAGTGGAAAATGGCAAAGGTTATTGCTATCTCGAGCCTGGCTATAATATCTGTAATATTGTGGCCGTCATGGATGACAGTTGTGGTGATGGCAGGCATAGCTCTGACTGTTAAGATATTAAAAGGCATCTTAGATAGCAGTGACAGGAGATCCTCTTTATGGAAGCTTGGGATATTTGGGGTTATCATAGCGCTTGATGCCCTGATAGTGTATTTCGCACCTTCTTTAAGGGAAAGCCTGATTAATATAGCCACAGAGTTATTAAGGGATCCATTAAGCTTTATAGGCGCATTGACAGCAGGGATAACAGGATTATTATTCAAAGTTAAACCCAAGGCCGGCAAGCAGGTAAATATAAATATAGCCGGAGTTGGAGAATTGGAAAATTTGCTTTCTATGGCAAAAGGGCTTGACAGAAATCAGGCAAGAAAACTGGCTGAAAAGATCATAGTCCATCAAGTTATATGCGGCCCGCTCGCGCTTCAGGGTATTGATACAAGGCAGTATCTGTCTCTTATTTTTGGGGAGAACGACGCCAGGATCATATCAGGGCTTATTGAAAAAGGATTGATTGTTACGCAGATTGAGGAAGGCCATGATTTTTATGATGACATGGAAGCGCCTCCGCTTGATAAACTCATAGATTATTTGAACAATACAGCGCAGACATCTCAGGGAACATCAGATTACCCTGTATTTATAGCTATAAAGGATATACTTGATAAGAATCCGGATATAAGAGGGGCACTCTTGGAATCGCTTAAGGAACTTCCGCACAGAGATAAGAAAGCTATGGCATGGAAAGAGGCATTTACAGGCGCTGTAATATTAGCGGAACAAAAGGCATTAGATAGATTGAAAAACGCGAAAGATAGTGACGAGATAAAGGATATATTAGATTCCCTTCCAATGACAAGCCAGTCTATTATGTTTAAACGAGTTATTAAATTGATCGAAGAAAGAAAAGGACTGTTTAAAGAAAACAAGCAGCCTTTGGATATGAAGATAATCAAAGGATTGGCTGAAACCAAGATTAATTTTACAATCTTTACAAGGGCATTGGTAAGAAGGCACCTTGAAGAAAAAATAGAGGCCATCCTGAAAGAGCTCCTTTGCTCTGATGATAAGCTGGAGGCAAAGGTAAAAGACGATATTTTAGATTATGTGATTAATGACATAGAATCTGATTTATACAGGAATCCTGATGCGCTAAGCGGAGATGAAAATATAAAACTCCGCTCGGCATCTAAAATACTTATGGCTGAAAACCTGAAGGAAAGGGTCATCATCCAGTTCCTGAGGCTTCCGCTGTCTCGTACAAAATGGCATTCTTTCGGACAGATGTCGCTTCTTGTAACAGCATTGCCTTATGTAGCCAGGAAAGCGGCTGATATCCTTAATGATAAAGATGCCAGCCTTTCTAATAATGATAAAAGCATTAAAACTTTAGGATTCATACGTAACTGCGTGAATTTCCTTATACCATTTATGCTTGGCCAGGATTCAGCGTTCAGACAGACCACTACAAGGGCGCCTGACGCGGAAAGAAACAGATACCTGGATGAATTGTTCCTGGAAGGAGATGTCAATGACTTATTTGCCAGACTTACCCAGGAAGGCATAGACCTTAGAGATAAAGGTCAAGTAAAAGAATATTTTGAGAATACCCTTAAGATATTAAGAGAGATAGGGGATATGTATGATATCCCTGGTTTAAAGGAGAATCCGCAGGAGGATTTCATCGGCAAATTATGCCAGGCTGTTGAAGAGATATACAGGGATAGAGACGAGGATATTTTTATAGAGTTTGGCAAGGCGCTTAAAGAGGACACATTCAGGCTCACAGCTAAAAAATACCCCGGGCTTGAGAGGAAATTAGTCGGCAAGACAGGGGTAATCGAATTATTTAAAAGAATAGCCGTGCCTTTTACCGCCGCAGGTTCTTTCTTTGGCATAGAAGGAGCGAGGCAATGGTCAAAGGTCGCTGGCCTGCACCTGCTCCTGGTATTTACAGGCACAGTTCTGGTGCCTTATGCCGTAACCAGCGTATTTGCCCCGTTATCCTTTGTTTTTATAATAAATTCCATAGTACTGCCGTTCCTGGTATTAGGAAAGGCGGATATCAAGGCAAAGATATTCTGGATATTTGTTTTTGAGACCTTCAGCGTCTTCTACTTTGGTTTTCTCTTTGACATGATTATAGCAAGCGCCCTGCCAAAGATCGGATACTGGTTCAGCCTTGGCACAGCCATAACGCTTTTTATCTTTTTAGGGATAGGTCTGCCCACATTCCTCACCAGCTATTACCTGGCGCTGCAGGGAAAGATGAAGCGCGCATATGGGTCAGACCTGTGGAGCAAGACAGCAAAGGATATAATAGGGAAACGCGCTTGGACAGAAAATTTCATGGGGATTAACTGGGAAAAGACCTTCAAAGACTGGATTGAAGAGTTTTTCAAAGTGGAAGACGAGAGAGGCCCTATACTTCCTCAAGGGGAAAGCGTGAGCGAATACCTGGAAAGGCTCCTGGAGAGGATGCGGTCTAAGTGGCTGATAAGCAAAGATGAATATGATGCCTGGAAAAAAGCAGTTACATCAGGCGGCAAGGAAGGGGCATTTAAAAAGCCAGCTGATGAAAGGGCCATGGAAATGCTTCATGAGACATTCATGACTATCAGCATGAAAAAGCCCAACGTGGACGCGCTTATGCGGCTTTCCGCCATTACAAATGATGTGCATCCAGCAGGAGAGGATTTCTGGCTGAGCTGGGAAAAGACAGCCAGACTTGGCACTTTTGACCCTATCAGCAAGTCGGAGACCGGGGCAAAGGATGCTGAAAAAGATAAAATGCAGGAAACATGCATGCTTGGCTATATTGCAAGGAATAACAGTCCATCATGGGAGAACAGCGTTGATTATATAACTGATAAGATACAGGAAAGATTTAATGTCGTACCTGATGAAAAGAAAGATAAGATAAAAGAATACCTTAAAATTTTAAGGGGCATGACAGAGACTACGGATGTGTATAACTCTCTTTCCGGTATTGGCGACCCAAAAACCGAATTGATCATAATTAAGACAGTGGAGACATGGATAAATGAGATGATCCCAAGGGATTTCGGGGTTGTGGAGTCATTTTATAATGACACGATAGAGATGCACCTTTATATAGCCAGCCAGTTAGGGGATTGGGCATATTGGAAAGAGGTAAGACAGGCTGTGATGAAAGATGATTTTATTTCTTTGAGAGATTATTTTGAGAAAAAAGGCGATGAAAAATTAAAAAGGACTTTTTATGCTTATGATGAGATAGCAGAGTCAAAAGTCCAGAATATATATCATGATGTCAGCATGTGGGCAGGGGATGGTGCGGAGATGCAAATTGACGAGGATAAGAAGGTGTTCAAAGATTATAAGAGTGTGGATTATTTCATAGAGGTAATGCGCGGGTTGGCAGATAAGGACAAAAAACTGGCAGATGACATAGAGGCGGTTATAAATAAAGCTGATAAAGAAACAATGGGGAAGGATGAAAGAGATATATTGATGGGCTATAAGAAATTTGAGCCTATAGAATGGGCTGAGAAATTTATTGAACTGCGCGAAAGGTCTTTGCCAGACCTTATCGCGCTTAAGATAGATGATGAGGATTTCTGGAGCGCCTTTGATAAGCTTTACCAGAGGGCTAAGATGTTCGCAACCTGCAGTAAATTTGATGTGGATGTGCCTTTGTTTAATAAGAGGGACAGCCTTATACCTCAGAAAAACCCCGCGATAGCAAGCTACAGATGGAAGATATTCGGAAAGACCAGCGGCCATGACTCATTTGTGAGGATATACCCGGGCCAGAATCCCTGGACATTGAACCTTCTTACCCTTCAGGGCAGAAACCTGGACATAGCCTGTGTCCTGCCGCCTATAAAGATAGCGTCTAAAGGCAGGTATTTCCCCACAACATATACATACGCTGTCGGCCAGGAGGCATTTACCTATGTGGTCCAGCCAGCGTGGAAAGGATATCTGACCTATTACGGGAAAGGCGTCGCAACGCCTGAGATCATAATGCTTTTCCAGACCCCAGGAGAAGACTCAGCCAGTTTCATGATGATTAAGAAATATTACCCTGAATTTATTTCAGAAAACCGCAGTTACAGAAAGCTTGAATGGGGCAGGCCTACCTTTGTGAGCACAGTGGCTTCAACAGAATTGAGATACGCATATAATGTCGCCAGGTATTTTATGGATTATTCCACATACCAGATATTTTTTGACAAAAAAATAGGTTATGACACCAAGTTAGCGTTTTTAGTATTCTTCATGCATTATCTTGTGGCGCCTTTTGTCATCCTGTCGTCTTTTTCCCTTATCTTACTGACCCTTGGCAGCGCCTACGCGTTTTTACCTGTGTTATTGTTCGCGATTATAAATACCGCAAGCTCGCAGTTCATTAACCTCTCCAATTTCTCGCGCTATATGGTGCAGACAGGAAGCGCCGGCCAGGCAATTAAGATGACATTCAAGGATATCTTGTCCGGATTCTCCATGTGGGTATTCATGTTCCCGCTTTTCTTCCAGGGCCTGTGGAACGCCTCAAATGAGGTGTATTCCTATATCAGGACAGAAAAGAAGGTGGCGCTATCTGAGTTCAGGGAGAACAGCGATGAGCAGATCTATGTAAAGGCGATGAAATGGGGCGCTATATATGGATGGCTGGGGATCATCGCGATAGCTATCCTGGTGGCTGAGGCAGGCCTTATCGGCTCTATATTCGCGCCTTTTATCATGGGCCTTTATATCCTTTCTGTAAACGCGTGGGTTTCAGGGATATTGAGTTACAGTAAGTATGAGGAAAAGGAGGAGGCAGGGAAGATATTGCAAGTCAGGTTAAAAGGATTTTCAGCAGGGAGTTTCTTTATAAAAGGTATTTCTTTTACCTTTATAAAAATCTCCAGGGATCTATGGGGCGCGTTCTTAGACTGGGCATTGTCCATGCTTAAAAGGAGCCTGCCACCTAAATTGTCTTATACAGGCGACGCGAGAAATGAAAAGTTAGCTAATAAAGCGATAGAGGACGCTGAAAAAGAGGATAAGGTGCTGGATGCTGAAGAGGAATCCATAGAGATAAATCTGCCGCAAGGAGAAAAGAAAGAAGTAGATATCAGGGTCAAGGATGTTATAGATACATCGTATCTCTGGAGAGGAAGAGGAGCGAACAGGACTCACTGGGAATATCTGGATGTCATTAACGGGATTATTTATATATCTGACAGCTCTTATGAATATGAAGGCCTAAGGGAGTTGATACTTGGTCAGGCCGCAGCTGAACTATACATGTGGAGGCAAAAGGCAATAGAGCTGGCAGGTTACCATGATAAAACGTGGGACAATCTGGCTGGTAGAGAGAAGAATAAGGCCATGAAGCGCCTCAGAGACTGGCAACTGCGCAATCCAGAAGCTGCGGCAAATTACGGCAGACACTGCAAGGAAGAGGCAGATAAGATCTATCAGCCGCTTATAAGGTCGCTTCTTGAAAAATATCATGAAGCTACCAGGCAGGATGAGGAGGAATTAATAAAAGGCCTTGTCATAATAAGCTTCGCAGGCAAGTATGTTAATATAAAACATTATGTGGACATGGCAGTTAGAGATATTATCCCTGAAAAGCAAGCATGGCCTGACCTTACTGATGATGAGAAGATATCTATCCTGGAATATTATACTGATAAGGTGATAAGAATATCAAAAGGCATGAATCGCATATCATGGGATGAATGGAGCGATCTTCCAGGCGCAGAGAAATTAAAATGGGCTTCTTTGACAAAAGAGGAAAAAGAAAATATTCTAAGATTCTGCAGGGATAAGCATAATAAGATACCGGAAATAGAGTCTGCGGCCATTGAAGCTGAAAAGGCCAGCGATGATGTATGGGAAAAGTTGCGTTATAACAGGAGGCGTGACCAGAAAACACTTGAGGATATCATAGATGAGCTGAACCAGCTTACCATAGGAGGCGTTAAGCAGGGATATAAGGATGTTTCATCGCTGGATGATGCTGTTAAAAAGGCCGCTAAAGGGCTTGGCTGGGATATGGTATTTAAAGGATGGTCAGAATTAAAATATGAGGATAGGAAGTTATTGCTTAACGCGCTATCAAGGTATAAAGACCTTAATTATGGAGAGATATCAGAGCTTGCGCGTCAAAGCTGGAAATTCGGATTTAATGAAGATAGATTAAATCAACTGTTAGTAACAGGAAATACATTACATAGATTGATAGAAGAGGGGCAAGCTGATGAAAGAGACAGGATTCGAGACAGATTCTTCAGATTCAAGAGATGGTCTGAATTATCTGATAAAGAAAAAACAGATGTAAAGAATGAAATAGAGAGATTGTCAGGTGAGCCGCAAATCACAGAAAAAGACAAAAATGCATACAGAAAGATATTAGAATTAATTAGAGAGTCAGGCAATAGGAATAATGAGATAGAGCCTGCAAACCTTAAAGATATACTTAAAACGCCTGAAATTAAACCTGATGGGAGCGAAGGCGAAAAAGAAGACCTTAATAAATACAGCTGGGCAAATGAGTTAAGAGAACATGGTAGATATGATGCGGTTAAGGGGATAACTCTGGATATGATTTTTAACGGCCATTATGGGGCGCATATGCTATTTGGCGGGTCAGCTACGCGGCTTGGGCTCGGCGCCATGTATTTCATAAGTATAGCAGAAACCTGCAGGAAACTGGTTGAGATAAAAGAAAAGATAGGTCAGGGTAAAACACCCACTGATAATGAAAAGGTAATCTGGTCCAGTTTTATAAAATCCATACCGCATCCTGCAAAGCAGGAACGCGTAATAGAAAAGATACGTAAGTTCTTAAAAGAAAAAGATGAGGTTTTATATAAAGATTCTGGTTTTAGTGAAGAAGATATAGCCGCTTACAGGCATCGCTTAGAAGAGTTGATAAGCGATGCGAGAAGGAAGGACGCCAATCCAAAGGCAGTAATGGCTCATATAAAGGATTTCTTAAACTCAACAGAGGTTAAAGAAAAAGGCTTGCCAGGCACGGGGATTGATCAGATAGCTATTTACAGGCAGAGTTTGGGAGAATTGATAAATAAGGCGGAGAGAAAAGACGCTAAGCCTGAAGCAGTAATAGCTGATGTACGCGGATTATTAAAAAAGATCCAGGAAAGTATTTCAGGTGAAGACCCTGGGTTAGGGCCTAATCAGATTATCGCTTACAGGATGCGCATAGAGGAATTGGCAAAGGCAGCTGGAAAGGCCGCGGATGAGATAAAAGCGATTATAAATAAACAGGTATTAGTCCTGCATGTGAACGCTTCGCTTTTGCGCAAGATAACAGAAGACCTTAGAAAGAATGATTTCTACGGGTTTAACCCGGATAATGTGTATGTGATACCTTCGCCCATGATTCTTGGCCACAGGCTTGGCAAAAGGCGCGGGGAATTTATCCTTGACCTGGACAGCCCAAGGCTTGTTGTGGGCCATGGAGAGGCATTTGAGCAGTTATTCCGCAAGGACCAGGTTTATCAGGCAGGCGAAGACGGGAAACCCGTAAAGGTAATGGGAAGATCAGCAGAAGAGATACTTGAGGAAAAAGGCGTAGATGTCTTTTGCGCCCAGAGGATAAATAATCTTAAGATGTGGACAGACGAGGTCTTGACCCTTGAGGCTGTTATGCATTTTGCGGATGACCCAAACCTTGATCTACAGGTAATGCTGGTGGCTAATCCTACGCGCCAGAAAGGCGGTTCGTGGTCATATATAAGGGGAAATAATACCTATGGCCTGGTGGAGTCGCTCAGCTTAAAGGCAAACGGCATCAAAGAAATACAGAACACCCCTCCAGAATCTTACAATGAGTTTACTAATTGGTATAGATTGAAACAGATAAAGAGCAGGTTAAATGTAAAGAGCGGCATAGAGCTGGTGCAGAGATATATCAAATATAAACCAGATGACAGCGAATATTATAAACTCAGGGATGGATATGGCCCGCAGGCGCATACTGACGCTGTAACAAGCGATTTAACTCTAAATGAGAGGTTGCGTTGTAAAGCGGCGCAGAGGACACCGCAGGATGCTATAAATGATTTCAAGGAGCTGAAAAATTTAGAAGCGGCTATGAAGGCTGTGCTGGGATTCCTTAAGAAGAAAAAGGAACACGAAGGCAATCGTCAGCCGCCATCAGGGTCTGACACAACGCATAATGAGGAAACATTGGGAGGGACACAGGAGTCTCTTGGGAGCAATATGAATCTCGTACCTGTCATTATGTCTGTTCTCATGTCGCTTGCTGTATTCCTTGATAAAAAAGTTTTATTCCCGCTATACTCTAAAGAGCCCATAAGAGAGGAATTAAGGCCCAGCTGGCAGAATCTGAGCACTGATATCATTCCTTATGTTATCCTGTTCGCGGGTTTAGTCAGTTTTGCGTCATTTTCAACCACAATAGCGGCAATTATAGGCCTGGCTGTAATAGAATCCTTAGGCTTAAGCAAGTCTGTCCCAGACAGGCTATTCCATACACTGGAGTTTATGTCAGGCGTTGCGTTTTTCTCTTTATTGACAGTTATTACCTTGTTTGTGACAGCCTTAATAATACGTCCTTTTGAAAAACCTTCTACAGAGGTTTTAAAGCCTGTAAACCAGCATTTCTGGCAAAGAAAGCCTATATGGGGCTTAATAGGCAGGGTTACATTCCAGGAATTATTCTACACAGGCGGCCTGATAAGCATTCCTTCGATTTTAATGGAGTCATCAGGATTTAAATCTTATTATGTGTATATGTCGAGGGTAATTCTTGTAATGTTTGGGGCGTGGATATTCGGAAGGTCTCATCAGAAGCTTATTTACTGGTCTAGTGACAAACCAGGCCTGGAAGAAAAGGAAGATACGACCTCAAGGCATAAGTTATTTTTCTCCACGCTGGGAATAGTTTTCAGAGGCCTGTATCTTATACCCGGCATCAATGCTTTAGTAGGGCTTTTTGGGGCTGTTTCCATGCATCTATTCTATGGAGTAAAGATAGCCCCATTCTTTAACCTGCCACAGGCCATTGACTCATCGCATGAACAATCTATCAATGAACGGCTTAGCTATTTATGCGAGGGTAGCGAAGCTATGAAAACAGCTATCAAAGGCGCTATTGTCAATGATTACTGGTCTTATGGCGATCCGCCATTTAAGGTTACGGTTAGAGTTGATAAGGACGGCAAGATGATAGAGGACACAAAAAAACTGCATATAAACAGAAGGTTATTCGAAGGCCTGTTAAGCCATCTGCATGATAAAACAACAGGCGATATGTGGCGTTATATTACTATAGCATTATTGAAGTATCTTGAGACATCCTTCTTGAATTTAGACACTTATGACTTAAAGGCTTTGGCCAATCTAAAGCAGATCTACATTGGAAGGCCGTATAGCAAAGAATACAGGCGAGATCGCTTGAATCCGTTGTATCAGGATACAGAAAAGTTAAATTATACCAGCGCGCTTGCGGCGCTGTATGTATATTATGAATCTTTCAATAGCGCGGCGTATTATGACTATCTAAATAGCAAGGGGGTTATCAGCGCTGACATAGAAGACCTTGCTAAGGCTGTAAAAACAGATGGCTTCCTCAGCCTTACTCTTGGACGGATGGCTGATTTTATGTATAAGTGCGAAAGAGAAAATATAATAACTGCTACGTTAGATGCTTTTCTACATGGGCGCAGAGGTTATATTGCAGAAGCAATTCAAGATATTGTAAGCGGGTATAGAGAAGAGAAATTTATGAAATATATGTATATATTAGCCGAAAGCGCGCCTGAGGAAAGATGGCATGACCTTATAAGTTTTTTCTGGGAGATAAAGACAAACCCAAACGAGCAGGTAAAAGAAGGAGAACTGGAATTTGCCAGGCCTTTCCAGTTATATGAAACTTTTATGAAAGATGAAGAGAGAAAGCCCAGTCATAATCCTGGAACAGAAAGTATCGCCAGCGGCGCATCCCTTAAGGCCTCGCTCAGAGATTTATTCGCAGGCAATAAGGAAATGCAGGCAATGATAGCAGATAGCGTTATTCATGGCGATTGGGGATTTGGAAAGCCTGCCGCTGAAGTTACAGTAAAGATAGGAGAGACGCCTGTCCTGAATATCAACGGTCAGCTGTTAGATGCTTTATTAAAGAAGATAGAAAAAGACAATAATCCTGAACATAAGAAGATCTGCCTGGCTACTATTATGGGCGTATTGAAACAGGAGAAGGCTCATATTGATAATATTAATGCCAATGCTTATGACTTAAAGGCCCTGGCAGGCATAAAGGAGGGCTTTAAAGAAGCGATGGGAATAGACCCTGATGCAGAAAGAGAGGAGACAAGAAAAATATCAGAGGCCAGGGCTGGTTTGCAGGTTAAATATGAAGAGATAGGTTATAGGATATTAGACAAAGAATATCGGGACCGGCAGATTCATTCTACTGCCATATATAATCTGGGAGAGGCATATTATAGAGAGGGAGATGAGTTATTGGGCCGTACATTGATGCAGATATCAGAGTTTAAGAAAGGCTGCGAGACAGGGAATGGCAGCGTGTCATATCCTGCGGCGCTTGATTTGGAAAAAGGCGAAAAGAAAAAAGAAGACAACAAGCACTGGGATATACCAAGGTCTATTGAAATAGCATCGCAAGACCCTGGTTTTGTAGATCATTTAAAGAATGACTCAGATAGAATGACAGTAGAAGAGGTTAAGCAGAGATTTAATATCCCTGAGCAGGAAAAAGTTAAAATGCCGGCCGAGCTCATCTTCGGCTCGGGAAGTGTTTCCGAGTCTGCCGCGCTAAGCAGTAACCATTGGTTTACAGATTTTTATCCTATTATATGGTTAAAAGAAAGATGGTCTGCAATCTGGAACCGCAGATCAAGTTTTCTGCAGGTATTGCCGCATATTGAATCGCCTGCAGTTTCTACGTCAACCAATGATTTACAGGCCGGACAGAAAATCCAGGAATTGCCGATAAGAGAGAGGATTAGAAAAGAAATCATGGCGCGTTCTGATATTGTCAGTTTTAATCCTACTAATGTCAGGGAACTACAAGATAAGTTTAAAAACAAGAGCTCTGGGCCTGAGAAAATAGAAAAAATTGTCAGACGTTTATTAAAAACAAATGAAATAATAGAAGTATATGGCGGAAGATTAGTTGCGATTAAGACTAACGGGGAAGATAAATTAGGCGAGTTAATAAGGATAGGGATGCTTGTGAAATACCGCAGTCCCGAAGGGATAAAATATATAACTGGAAAAGATCTGGAAATATTAAAAGCAAACAATAAAATTATAGCGGTGTCAACGGATGAAGAAGGATCCCTGGAATATATACTGGAGAGCGATTTGAATAAGTTTGAAGACATAATAGCGCTTCATTCTGCTGAGACTACAGGCAAGCCAGCTGAGCGAACAGTCAGTCCAAAGATTTCTTATTACCAGGCTGATTTATTTTTCAAAATGTTCGAAGGCAAGTTTATAAAAATCGATAATCCTGCTACAGGCAAACCCAAATACATAGCATCTCAGGGAGAACACAAAAAGCCCTACTTAAAAGAAATTAGGGATTCAAATAGGCGTAAGCTCGAGAAGATAGTTGGGAAAAAGCTGATGGTTAAAGAAAGCGACGCGGATTTAGAAAAAGAAATAAAGGATTATATCGGTATTATAAGGAAAACATATACGATCCTGGACACTGTTTTTGGAGACAGGCCGGACGCAAAAACAGGAGAATACTTAAGCGACGCAGCATTAGACAGGACATTTGACACAAGCGACTTAGCCATAGCTAATAATTTGTTTGATTTTAATGCGCGCGAAAGCAGAGAAAAATATATTCAGTTACTCTGCGCAGCATTAATTTTAGATATACCCGACGAATCTCTCGCAGCGCTTTCCAGTAAAGAAACTGAGCCCATAAGAAGGCTCGCGAATAAGGTCAGATTCATGGTAGACGGCATGCCTTATAAAAAGAATACCAAGGATGATTTTCATGCAGGCAAGTTTGAAACTATGATAGAAGATATGATTGAAACGCCAGAGGAACTTTTGCTTTATTTAGGAGCCAAGATCGATAAATTAAAATCTCATGCAAAAGCTTCTGCGCAGGTAAAATCCGATTATTATGATGAAATGAGGTTTATAGTAGCAGCTGTTGCTCAGCGTTATGGTTTAGTGGAATTGGCAAATGAAATAAAAGACAGGGTTTTTAAGGGTCTGGACAAAGATAATTATGAAGCGACTGTGGAAGCCAGGGATAAGAAAACCGGGATGGAGGAAAAGACTGCGCAGAGGTACATAGAAAGATTGGTCGGTGAATTGAAACAAGCCCTGCTTGGAGCAGGATTAAAAGCAGACATAGAGATCTACGGCCGTTTAAAGACGCCTGGCAGTATAGAACAGAAAAAAGGATTGAGGGGCTATGACTTTGATGATATGAGAGATCTGATAGGGGTTAGGATCATTACAGAAAATGATCAAGATTGTTACGCGGTAATAGCTTTAATCAGGCAAATCTCCCATACAGAAACAGGAGAAAGGTCTTTTCTTGGCAAAGAAATATTAAAGGGATATGACGACTATATCGCAAAGCCCACAAAAGACGGATATAAAATGTTGCAGTTATGCGTGAACCATCCGATTGGTTTAAATGTTTCAAAATGGGGAATTATTGAAAACTCTTCGCAGTCGCAAACCATGCTTCCTATAGAGATACAGATCAGAAGCGCAGAAATGGAGAAGAAGGCGAAATACAGCAGTGATATCAGTGATCCTGTGAGAAATGCTAAACTAGCAGGCTATAAGTACTTTAAGAGCACAGGCTATGTGCCGGATATAGGCGTTGACTTAACGAGAAACATAAAAAATGTTAAGGAAAGTTTAAAAGAAGGCGATAAAGAACTGAGAGGTAAGGCCATATACTTACGTTTGCTGGAGAATAATGAAATAATAAGGCTTTTGGAGACTCATGAAGGCCCTACGCCTGTAGACGCAATCTGCCACCGCAGGTATACAATGGATGATGTAGAAAGAGTGAATGGGATCACTATAGTTACACGGGACGAAGATACAGAAGTTCCTAAAGAAATCAGTATCAGTTTGCTGGGAAAGGGCACGCAAAAAGTAAAAAATCTTCAGTACTTGGGGAAAAAATTACGCAGTGGAGATTCTATTGTAATAGAATATGTAAGAAAAGGAAGCGCTCGTATGCCCCTATTAGATTATCAGCCAGAACTTATACAAGCTTCTAATAATCTCAGGACGCAGGTATTATGCAGAAACTTAAAAGGTGGTTTAGACAAAGCTAAAGCGGAAGGAATAAAACTATTGCGCGAAGCAGGTATTATTAAAAATAAAAGAGATAAGAAGGTTTCAAGAGGCATAGAATCCGAATTGACTCCTATCGCGAGAAAGATTTGGGGCTTTCCAAAAGAAACATGGGAAGATGAATTCTATGCAGCCGTAGGCACTCTTGTTAAAACAGGAAGCAATGTCAAAAGCTATGTTATTAATGTTAAAGATCTAGAAAACCTTGGTATAGCTCCTGTAAGCCTTTCAGGCTCTTCAGCAGCTTTAGCAGTTTCTTTAATCACCAGCGCCATACCTTTATCAGTAGCCTACAGCGTTTCCCAAGATATCCCGGAAATAGCTACTATAGCCATAGCCTTAGTCTCCCTGCCAGGGCTTATAACCAGCGCATTTTATCTAATACAGACAGGTTTCATAGCGTTCGCGAGGATATTGAATTATCTTGTTAAAAGAGGCGTAATTCACGGGCCTCCAGGTTTTGGCCTTATACCAGAGTTTGAAGCTGCTATAAACGATCCTTCCTCAAAAGACCCTGCTTATGTATCTCAAGACACGAAGCTTTATGTAAATAAGGCCTTAATGAGACTGATGCCTCAATGGATGCAGGGGCAAATCCTGATACACGAACAAATCCACCAGAATGATATAGCCGGACATAGAAACCCAAGCGAAATAAGGGCATATCTAATGCCTGTCATGGAAAGTATCTCATGGCCGAAAGAAAAGTTCGCAAACATCCAGGGGAAAGTAAGATTTGAATTTTTAGCCGTTGTTATGATGTTTGGGATAGCCCTGGGGACTGTATATTATTTAGGCCATAAAGGACCTGATGCCTCAAAGGCAGAGCAGCATTATATTCTTGACAGCCAGGCAAAGTTATACAGCGAGCTTAGCAGAATAAACGAAGCAGAGGAAATAGCCGGCCATTATTATATGGGCCAGGATGGGAAATATCATATAACTGTTGAGGAAAGAGGCAGCGCTCGCTCTGTGTCCCCGGCTTCTCCTGAATTAAACGCGCATAATTTCCATGCCCATCCATCGGAAAGCGCGACAAGCCCTCTGCATAAAACTCCGAGCCTGGCAGATCTATATGTTGTTATCGGGGACGCAAGGCAGGAGGACATAACAGTAACAGAGCCAGGCAGGTTTATAAAACTGGTAAATAACTCCACTGAGAGTAATCAGCCGTTTAAACGCCTGTACGTAGAGATCTACGACCGCGTAAAACAGGAAGTCGCGAAAATGGACCTGGATGAATATAATTCCGCGCAGATGCGGCAAGTATTAGCAACATATTTATTGAAGAAGGCCTTGTTCGAAAGGATTGAGGCTTTATTTAAGACTATTGCGCCAGATAATCCTGGAGCATCTGTATTTGATTTAGGCGAAGAAGACCGCAGGCTGGAATTACATGTTAATTCGTTTCCTTTTATAGCACAGTTATTAGGATATAAGACATATTACTATGATGATCAGGTAGATAATCCTGCAAGAAAATTAACAGATATGTCAGTGGCAAAAAGCGGGGTCACAGAAAAGGTATTTAAGGATATTATAATGTCAGGAGCGGATATATTGAATAGATGGAGGGGATCTGCTGATAGGTGGGTAGAGGAATGGCTGGATAGCCAGGGAGCCACCGGTTTTAATAGAGAATCTATTCCGGACAGAAATGTTTGGCAGTCTGTAGAAGCTGATGAATCAAACCCTGCCCAGACTTTTTTTATTGAGCCAAAAAAGAAAACGTTTTCATTGTCTTTTTTAAATAGCGATAAAAAGAAAACATTTCCATTTGAAGCGGGATTTACTGTGTTCAGGCTGTTTCAGTTGTTTATCTGGGAATGGCTGATAAGGGTAAACAGATTCAAGACAGTGTCAGAAGCCAAAAAATTCCTGACAAGGCTTTATTACGTCGCGATGGGGTTTGAGTTTGATATCCATGATAAATTCAGCTCAACAAAAAGGATCAGGGATATATTCAGAGACCTCCTGCTTCGCAAGATAAAGGAAAAGTACAAGGTAGCGCTCGTAGGCCTTACAACCTCTTCTGGGAAGACTACGTGGATAACCGATATTACAGAGATGAATCCGGAAAGATTTGTGAATTTCGGACTGGATAGATATTTTAAATCAAAAGACCAGAGGCTCAATGAAAAAGGCATCCATGACTTTGACTCGCCTGATGCGTATGACTGGGAACAGCTAGAAAAGGACATGATTGCCATTATAAGAGATGGAAAAGGATATAGAAACGGGGCGTATGATTTTGAAAATGGGAAACCTTCGGACGAGAGAGAAGAGATAAAGTTTAACCCGGAACAGCAGATGCTTGTTGTAGAAGGCATTTACGGCCTTCATCCGAGGATGCTTGAGATAATAAAAAAGTCAGGATCTCCAAAAACATACAAGGTGTGCCTCAAGGCAAATCCGTTACTAAGGATAGTGAGGAGGGTGATAAGGGATAAGGATGAAAGAAATCACAGCCCGCTTGACACCATAATCGCGTGGTTCAGGGAAGGCGGCATCAGGGATGTAGAAGATGGCGAAATCCTGTTCACTGAAGAAAATGCTGATATAAAAATAGATAACGAAACCCCATATGAATTGAGAAGCCTGGCAGGGGAGTTTGAAGAATTGTGCCTTGGGACTAAAGAAGAGCTTAGGAAGCTGTCTAGAGAGAATGGTCT
>JAUYDX010000050.1 GCA_030691625.1 Candidatus Omnitrophota bacterium
AGACTTTAAACTGAAAGAGATGCTGGATGCCCTTAACACATCGCCTTTTGTGTCTCCCAGGAGGTTTGTGATTTTAAAGGATGCCGACAGTCTTTCGGACAGCGATAAAGAATCAGTGCTTTTTTATTTAAAGAACCCTAAAGATACCTCTATATTTATCATAGACTCAAAGGCGTCGAAGATAAAAGACGGGTTCATACTGGAGGCCTCAAGGCTCGCGAAGGTAGTGCGCGCCGCAAGGCTTATGGATTCAGAGATAAATATGTGGATTTCCAGGCGCGTGCGGCTTGCGGGTAAAAAGATTTCCAGCGAAGCCATAAACCTGATAAAGGAAAACCTTCCGAATGACCTGAATATCCTTTGCTCGAGCGTGGATAATCTGATGCTTTACGCAGGCAAAAGGCAGGACATAACAAAACAGGACGTTGAAAAGGTCATTTACGTGGCGCCCATGAAGACCAGCTTTGACCTCCTTAACGCCATCGAGAAAAAAGACGCGAAACTGGCAATGAATATCTTTACGAGCATCCAGAGGTACAAGAGGAAAGAGGCGGAGTTTTTATTGGGCCTTTTGTCCTGGCAGTTCAGGATGCTTTTGAGGGTAAAGGAACTGCTTAAGATAAGGACCAGTTTTGAGATACAGAAGGAGCTTGGCCTGTACAGCGGAAAGTTTGACCAGATGACGCGTTATGCGGCAAGGTTTAAAAAGCATGAGATAGCGAGGATCCTGGCGGAGATACTTAAGGCTGATAACGATATAAAGACAGGCGAGGCGCTTCCGAGGTTTACGCTGGAGAAATTGATACTCAGGA
The DNA here is from genome assembly GCA_030691625.1 of Candidatus Omnitrophota bacterium. Classification (GTDB taxonomy): domain Bacteria; phylum Omnitrophota; class Gorgyraeia; order Gorgyraeales; family Gorgyraeaceae; genus UBA10183. The sequence goes on from JAUYDX010000050.1 coordinate 813, forward strand.
TGTGTTCATGAAATGTCCAACTTCGCAAGTTGCCGTGGGCAACTTGCGAAGTTGGACAAGGTCTAATTACGCGGTCTTAAGCTTTTTTGTCAAGCGTGAGATCTTGCGCGAGGCAGTGTTTTTGTGGATGATGCCTTTGGATTTTGCCTTATCGAGCTGTGAAATCAGGAAATTCAGCTGTTTTTTCGCCTCTTCCATCTTTTTGGCAGAAACAAGGTCTAAAAATTTCTTAGTCTCTGTCTTGAGTTCGGATTTTACAGATTGATTGCGCAGCGCTCTTTTAGCGCTTTTCTTTATGTCTTTGTATGACGCGTGTAAAATTGGCATAACCTGCTCCTTTTTATGTGAAGATAAAATAGCACAGACGCTCAATTATGTCAAGGGATAATGTCTAAAAAGCACATCATTAAATCAGCCGGTATAATAGGGTTTGCCACAGTCATAAGCAGGGTACTGGGCTTTGTGAGGGATATTATAATCGCCAGGTTCTTTGGCACAGCCAGGTACGCTGAGGCGTTCGTGGTGGCGTTCCGCATACCTAATATGCTGAGAGACCTGATAGGAGAGGGCGCTACTAACGCGGCATTCGTGCCTGTCTTGAGCGAATACCTGGTTAAGAAAAAAGAGGAATTCTGGGAGCTCGCGAACGTCATACTGAACCTTTTGCTTATAACCCTGTCTGTCATAAGTATTATCGGAGTACTGGCAGCGCCTCTTATTGTCAGGCTGATAGCCCCTGGTTTCATGGATGACCCTGAGAAATTCGCGATAACAGTCAAACTCACCAGGATCATGTTCCCTTATGTACTCCTGATAGGTCTGGCTGCTTACGCCATGGGCGTATTGAATTCCCTTAAGCATTTTTCAGCGCCTGCTTTTGGGCCGTGCCTCCTGAATGTGGCTGTAATAATATGCGCTATTATCTGGGGCGAGAGCGTGATGGGGCTCGCGAGCGGCGTTCTGATAGGCGGTGTCCTTCAGCTGGCTGTGCAGATACCCGTATTATACAGAAAGGGCTTCAGGTTTTCTTTTGTAAAAAAACTGAATCATCCCGCCGCGAATAAGATAGGGATTTTGCTTTTGCCCCGTATCCTCGGGTCATGCATGTATCAGATAAATCTGTTTATAAACACTATCATGGCTTCTCTTTCCGCGATAGTTGGAGTCGGAGGCGTAGCAGCGCTTTATTACGCGAACAGGATCTTTCAGTTTCCATTGGCCATATTCGGGATAGCGATAGCCCAGGCAGCCCTGCCCACTATGTCAAGAGAGGCCCTGGAAACAGATTCTGACAGCTTAAAGAAGACGTTGTCGTTTTCTTTAAGGGTTATAAATTTTATAATAGTTCCTGCCTCAATAGGGCTGATGGTCCTGGCGGTTCCCATAACACAGGCCTTGTTTGAAAGAGGGAAATTCGACCATTATTCCACGCTCATAACCGCCAATGCGCTCATGTTTTATTCTATCGGGCTTTTTAGTTATTCCGGCATAAAGATCCTCGTGAGCTGTTTTTACTCTCTTAAGGACACGCTGACGCCGGTGAAGATCGCGGCTGCGTCGCTTCTTTTGAATATAATCCTGAACCTCGCGCTGATGTACCCGTTGAAGATAGGCGGTCTTGCTTTGAGCGCCTCTGTATCAGGTATTTTTAATTTCTTCGCGCTTTTTTACGTGTTGAATAAAAAAATAGGGGATCTGGGCGGGCTTAAGATACTCAGCTCGTTCTTAAAGGTTACGCTGGCCAGCGCGGCTATGGGTTTAGTGTCTTATGTGTGCGCGTTTAATTTAGGCCTGAATATTTTTATCGTGATATTTATAGCCATTGCCAGCTATATCGCGTCAGCGTTTGTCTTTGACGTAAAAGAGGCAAAGGAATTCCTTTCATGGGCGTTAAAGAAAAGATAAAATCCATCCCGCATCTCCCCGGTGTTTATATCATGAAGGACAGCTCAGGGGAGGCCATTTATATAGGAAAGGCCAAGGACCTTTCAAAAAGGGTATCCAGCTATTTCCAGGAGTCTATGCCAAAGACGGCAAAGCTCATGTCGCTCGTGGAAAAGATAAAAGACCTGGATTACGTGGTTACGGGTTCAGAGGAAGAAGCGCTTATATATGAGGCGAGCCTTGTAAAAGAAAAAAGGCCCAGGTATAACGTTGACCTCAAAGACGACAAGAGTTTCCCGTTTTTAAAAATCACATTAAGCGAGAAATTCCCGAGACTTCTAATAACAAGGAAAAAGCTGGACGACGGAGCCAGGTATTTCGGGCCGTACACAAAGGTAAAGCTTTTGAGGAACGCCCTGAGTATACTGAAAAATATATTCCCCCTCAGGATCTGCAAGAAAATCCCTGACGAGGTGTGCCTGGCTTTTCATATAGGCCAGTGCATGGGCCCGTGCGTTAAAAAGATAGACGAGAAATCGTACAGCGAGATAGTCGGGCAGTTGATCATGTTTCTGGAGGGTAAAAAAACAAGGCTGATCCAGGAATTGACTGAAAGGATGAAGGAATCCGCGGATAAAAAGGATTTTGAAAACGCCGCTATATTGCGTAACAGGCTCTCAGCGCTTTTAGAGGTATCTGACAGAAAGACCGCTGATTACAGCTCCTGGGGGAATGTCGCTTTAAAATTAAAGAAGATCCTGAAGCTCCCGAACCTTCCTTTTACAGTAGAGGCGTTTGATGTGTCTAATATTGCCGGTAAAGAAGCTACCGGCTCCATGGTCTATTTCAATAACGGCGTGCCTGATAAATCAAATTACAGGAAATTCAGGATAAAACGCGTAAAGGGCATCGATGATTACGCCATGATGAGGGAGATAGTCCATAGAAGATATAAAAGGCTAAAGGATGAGAATAAGAAATTCCCCGACCTTATTATAATAGACGGCGGCAAAGGCCATCTGGGAGCCGCCTATGAGGAGCTTTTCAAATTAAACCTGAGCCGCATCCCTGTAATAGGCATTGCCAAGCAGGAGGAAAGGATTTATACCCTTGGCTCCCATGAACCCCTGGACATAAACAGGGATTCAGAGATATTGCATTTTATACAAAGTGTGCGCGACGAGGCCCACAGATTCGCGCTGAAATACCACCACGTCCTAAGACGAAGCAGTCTTAAAAACCTTTAATATGAAGCGTGAATTCCTTACACAATTTAAACAACTTGACACTTAAGACAATGTTACAATTTTCACGTTTTTTAGGAAATTGCGACATAGAATGGCAAAAGAATTGACACATTTTGAAAAAAAGGTATATACTGTGGTAAAGAAAATACCTTTCGGGGAGAAGAGGAGTTATGCCTGGGTGGCTGCCAGGGCTGGAAGGCCGGGCGCTGCAAGGGCAGTTGGCAATGCCCTTAATAAGAACCCTTTTCCCATTATAGTCCCGTGCCACAGGGTGGTGAATTCAGATGGTTTTCCGGGCGATTATGCGTTTGGCGCGGATTTAAAAAAGAGATTATTGGGGACAGAGAATGCTTTCAGATATAAAAGCAAGATTAAAAGACGCGGAAGCTAAACTATCCGGCTTAAGGGCGTATCTGGGTGTGGATAAGAATGAGGCGCGGCTTAAAGAGCTGGAATCAAAACTCGCGAGCCCTGGATTTTGGGACGATCAGGAGAAATCCAGGCCTGTTATACAGGAATTAAAGACAGTGCGGGCAGTGCTGGACCCTTATTTTGAGGCGAGAAAGGAATTTGATGAGCTTGGAGAGCTGGCTGTTGTGATTGATGAAAATGACAAGGATTCGATAAAAGAGGTTATGGGGTTACTGGACAAACTTGCCGGAAAATTGGAGGGCCTGGAATTCAAAAGCCTTTTGAGCGGAGAAAGCGATTCCAATAACGCTATTCTCAGCATACATTCAGGCGCAGGCGGCACAGAGTCGTGCGACTGGGCGAGCATGCTCTTAAGGATGTATTCTATGTGGGCTGAGAAAAAGGGATTTAAGATCGAGATGATTGATATGCTGCAGGGCGAAGAGGCGGGTTTGAAAAGCGTGGACCTTATTATAACAGGGCCTTACGCGTACGGTTATCTTAAGTCAGAAAAGGGAGTGCACCGCCTCGTGAGGATATCTCCTTTTGACTCGAATCAGAGACGGCACACATCTTTCGCGTCAGTGGACGTGATACCTGAAGTCGCGGATGACGTGGACGTGGATATAAACGAGGCTGATCTTGAGATAGATACGTTCCGCTCAGGCGGGGCAGGCGGTCAGAACGTGAATAAGGTGGAGACAGCTGTCAGGATAAAACACGTGCCCACAGGGATTATAGTGCAGTGCCAGAAAGAAAGGTCCCAGCATAAAAACAGGCTCACTGCCATGAAGATATTAAAGGCAAAGCTTTATGAACTAAAAATGGAAGAGAAGAGAAAAGACCTGGAAGCCGAATACGCGAAAAAACAGAAGATAGAATGGGGCAGCCAGATACGCTCGTATGTCATGCACCCGTATTCTATGGTAAAAGATCACAGGACCGAGCACGAGACGTCCAACGTTAACGCGGTTATGAGCGGTTCTCTGGATGAATTCATAGAAACGTTCTTAAAATGGCAGACAAAAGAAAAATAACCCCAAACAACTTGACACTTCAAACAATGTCACAAGTGTAAAGTTGTTTGGGAATGGATTGTGAAGGGATATGATTAATTGGGTATTGGGCAAGATAATCGGGACGCAGAATGAGAGAGAGGTAAAAAAACTTAGGCCTCTGGTAGAGAGGATAAATTCTCTTGAATCAGGGGTCCAGAAGCTTTCTAACGCTGAACTTCGCGCAAAAACAGACGAGTTTCGTAAGAGACTGGCTAATGGCGAAACCCTGGATGAAATACTTCCTGAGGCATTCAGCGTTGTAAGAGAGGCGGCGCGGCGCACAGTGGGCATGAGGCATTTTGACGTCCAGCTTATCGGTGGTATTACGCTTCACCAGGGAAAGATAAGCGAGATGGCTACAGGCGAAGGAAAAACCCTTGTGGCTACACTGCCTGCTTATTTAAATGCATTGAGCGCTAAGGGTGTGCACATTATTACAGTGAATGATTACCTGGCGCGAAGGGATAGGGAATGGATGGGGCCGATATATGAATTTCTGGGGCTCACAGTGGGCGTGATACAGCATGATATGGACCCTCAGATGAGGCAGATCGCATACGGAAGCGACATTACTTACGGCACGAATAACGAATACGGTTTTGATTATCTAAGAGATAACATGGTGGTCAGGAAAGAGGACATGGTCCAGCGCGAATTAAATTACGCCATTGTTGACGAGGTGGACAGCATTTTAATAGACGAGGCCAGGACCCCGCTTATTATCTCAGGCCCTTCAGACGAATCTACGGATAAATATTATATCTGCGATAAGGTTGTGCCGAAACTTAAAGGAAGGATTATTTTAGAAAAAGAGGAGATAGACGCGAAGTTTAAAGGCATAGACCTGTCCAAGGGTTACGATTATATAATCGACGAGAAGGCGAACACCGCGCATCTCACAGAAGACGGAGAATCAAAGGCAGCCCAGATGCTCGGCATATCCAATATGCACGACATCTCTACAATGGAATACAGGCATCACATGATCCAGGCGCTTAAGGCGCGCAATCTTTTTGACAAGGACGTGGATTATGTGGTGAAAGACGGAGAGGTTATTATTGTAGACGAATTCACAGGCAGGCTTATGCCCGGGAGGCGCTGGTCAGACGGACTTCACCAGGCAATTGAGGCAAAAGAAGGCCTTAAGATAGAGCGGGAAAATCAGACCCTCGCTACAATCACGTTCCAGAATTTTTTCAGGATGTATAAGA
>JAUYDX010000046.1 GCA_030691625.1 Candidatus Omnitrophota bacterium
GAAAGCTCTGTCATAAAACTCTGGCAGAATTTCATTACTTCATTATCTGATTTACCTTTCGGGTCAAAATTAGATCCGCCTTTTCCGCCTCCCATAGGAAGCGTAGTTAAGCTGTTTTTAAATACCTGCTCGAAAGCTAAAAATTTTAAAATACTCAGGTTTACGCTTGGATGCAGTCTGATGCCGCCTTTATAAGGCCCTATGGCGCTCGACATCTGTATGCGGTAACCCCTGTTCATCTGGATCTCGCCCTTATCATCCAGCCATGGCACGCGGAACATTATGACCCTTTCAGGTTCAGTCATGCGCTCCAGAATCTTTGCCTTCTGATACTTAGGGTTTTTTTCTATAAAAGGCATTACAGACTCCGCTACCTCCCGGACCGCCTGATGGAATTCCGGTTCGCCGGGATTCCTTTCTATGACTTTCGCCATAAATTCGTCTATTTTCTTAGACATGACTTCCTCCTCTTAACCGTTTGCCTAATCTTTAGGCATGCTCATACAAATAAAAAAGACGTTCTATGCCGTCAATTTTTAGAACGTCTTTGTCCTATTCAAAGGCCCTAGACTGCCATAGTGCTAAGGTGGGTATAATTATAACAAGCCTCCCCATTGTTAGCAAGGGGATTTTTTTAAAAATTTAAACCTTGTCCAGAAGTTTAAGGTTATAATAACCAAGGGTTTTTACTCTGGCCTTGGACTCGGAAACTAAAAAATCGTGAAATTCCTTCATAAACTCATCGTGGTGATTCCTGGTCTTCCATTTATATATAGAGACATACTGATTTTTAACATCCACTCTCTCCATGGTGTGGTAACTGATAAAACCTTTGGAGTGCAGTCTAGCATGTTTCGCCCACATGATGCTATCCTTGCGATAACCCTTAACCTCTTTCAGCTTTATCTCAAATAGTACTGCGTGTATAAACATAGTCTTTTCTAACCAGATTAGAGTATCGGAAGATATTTGTCTATCTCGTACTGGCTGACCTGGGCCTTGTATTCGTCCCATTCGAGTTTTTTATTTCTTATAAAAAACTCAAACAACTTGTCTCCCAGGGCTTCCTTTACAAGCTTGCTTTTTTCCGTAATCTTTATTGCCTCGTATAGATCCTCTGGCAGGGATTCTATGCCGGTCTTTGCCCTTTCCTTCTCTGACATGTGATAGATGTTATCCTCTGACGGTTTCGGGAGTTTATACTTATTCTTTATGCCTTCAAGCCCGGCCGCGAGCATTACAGAAAACGCCAGGTATGGATTTGCCGAAGGATCAGGTGAACGAAATTCTATCCTTGTGGCTTTTTCCTTGCCGGGTTTATACATCGGGACCCTGACAAGCGCGGAGCGGTTCATCTGCGCCCAGCATATATAGACTGGCGCCTCGTATCCAGGCACAAGCCTTTTATAAGAATTAACCCATTGATTTGTAACTGCCGCGGTCTCGTTAACATGTTTTAAAATACCCGCTATGAAAAACTTCGCGGTTTCTGAAAGATGGGTTTTATCTGCCTTGTTGAAAAACGCGTTTTTCGAGCCCTTGAAAAGCGACTGGTGCACGTGCATGCCGCTCCCGTTTATGCCGTAAATAGGTTTCGGCATGAATGTCGCGTATTTCCCGTGCTGTCTGGCAATCTCTTTTACCACCATGCGGTAGGTCATCACGTTATCCGCCATCTTAAGCGCTTCGCAGTAACGCAGGTCAATCTCGTGCTGGGAGGTGGCAACCTCGTGATGCGAATATTCCACATCAATGCCCATTTTTTCAAGCATAATTACCGTTTCTCTTCTTAAATCCTGCGCCACATCAAGAGGCGTCAGGTCAAAATATCCGCCTCTATCAAGTATTATCGTATTCTTCGGATTCTCAAAATAAAAATATTCCAGCTCAGGCCCTATATAATAGGTAAAGCCTAGATCTTTTGCCTTTTTTAAGTTTTTCTTCAGGACATATCTCGGATCTCCTTCAAAAGGGCTGCCATTCGGCTTCAGGACATCGCAGAACATCCTGGCGGAGAAACCGTCTTTATCCGAACGCCACGGAATCAGCTGAAATGTGGACGGGTCAGGCATCGCCACCATGTCGCTTTCTTCTATGCGCGCAAAACCCTCTATGGAAGAGCCGTCAAAACCCATGCCGTCGTAAAGCGCCTTTTCAAGCTCGCTCCTTGTGATAGCGATGCCTTTTAAGAATCCAAGGACATCTGTAAACCACAGCTTGATAAACCTGATATTGTGTTTCTTCGCTAATTTCAATATGTCTTTTTTGGTGTTTGCTGGCATGTTTATCTCCTTTTATATTCTCTTTCCACTGTAGTTTTTATCCCGCCCCTTGTATTGAATTCTCCTCTGATATGCGCCCACGCTGGCTTACAGGCGCTCACAAAATCCTCCAGTATCTTATTTGTCACGTGCTCGTGAAATATCCCTATATCTCTGTAAAATAGCATGTACAACTTGAACGACTTTAATTCCGCGCAGTATTTACCGGGTTTATATCGAAGGGTTATATCCGCGAAATCAGGCAATCCTGTTTTCGGGCATACGCATGTAAATTCAGGATTATCCAAAGTTATAATGTATTCTTTATCGGAATATTTGTTCTCCCATGCCTCTATCTTTGGCGTCTTTAAATTCCTTACATTCTTCTGCAAACCTTCGTAATTTGATTTCATTTCATCTCGTGCGCCACTATTATCGCCTCTGCCACCTCTTTCATGGGCTTGCGGCGGTCCATGCTGTATTTCTGGATGCGCCTGAACGCGTCTTCCTCGCTCAGGCCTTCCTGATTCATGAGAATCCCCTTTGCCCTCTCCACTACTTTTCTAGTCTCAAGCTCTTCCTGGATGACCCTGGTCTTTACCATAAGCTCTGTATTTTCTATGGCGATAGCTGCCTGGTTCGCGACTGTAGTGAGGACATTTATCTCTGTAGGCGTGAATTTATGAGGTTCTGACGTATAACAGTTCAACACGCCTATCACCTTTCCTTTAACTGCGAGGGGCACGCACAATAAAGACACCAATTTTTCTTTTACAGCTATATCCTTGTACTTGTATTCCGGCTCTTTTGTGACATCCGATATTGTCATAGGTTTATTCTGAAGCACAACCTTCCACGCGACGCCTTCGCCTTTGGCAAGCGGTTTTTTATGTATGTACTCCTCGCTTATGCTCTGGGTGGCCCTTATGTTCAGATTCTGCTTTTTCTCGTCCAGAAGCATCAAAGAACAGATCCTGGAATTCATGACCTCTGCGGTAACTGTCACTATAAGTTTTAGTATGTCTTCCAGATACAGGTCGCTTGAGATGGCCTTGCTTATTTTCGAAATAGCTTCTATGGTATTATTAGATTTGGATGTTTTCTTCTTTGATTTAGATGGCATGTTTTAAGCGCCTCAATCATGAGGTAGGGACAGAACAATGTTCTGTCCCTACACAGCTACTATTGTTATTCCAGCCTCATCTGCAAGTTTCAGGGTTTCTTCTTTATCTATCACGAGCGTCTTATTCGCCTCTATTGCGATACAGGCTGCCTTTACTTCCCGCAATAACTTTATTGTCTCCGGCCCTATAACAGGCACGTCAAACCTCATATCCTGCCTGGGCTTCGTAACTTTTATAACTACAATGCCTTCTTTCCCGTATTTTGCCGCGCGCCTTATTGCCTCGTCAGTGCCTTCGATGGATTCTACAGCCAGGACCACCATGTTCTTGACAGCGATAGACTGGCCCAGGTCCAGGCCTGCGATAGCCTTGGCAATCCTGCGTCCGAAATCTATATCCTTTAAAATTTTATCCTCTGGCGCCCGGCTGGTCAAAACGCCTTTTTTCGGAAGGTACTCGGACAAAAACGTTATGGAGCTCAAAACCTTTATGCCCTTAAACTCTAAAAGCCTCGCAACGCCGCCTATTATAGAATCTGTCTTTTTATCCTTCAGCGCCCCTAAAAGGAGCTCCATCTTTTTGTCTATTTTAATGGTGCTGTCAAAAAGCAGCTTGTGCCTTACCTGGCCGGCCATCACAATGGAGCGGATATTTTCCTCTTTAAGAATTAATAACAGCCTTTCTAATTCTCCCACACCAAGCCAGTAAATCTTATTCACAAATTTTTCTAAGTCTTTTGATGTCTCCTCGTTTATGCCTATCGCTACTACCTCAACGCCTTTTTTCCTGGCGCTCTCGGCAAATATAATAGGAAACCTGCCGCTACCAGCTATAAGCCCAACCCTATTAACCATCTTTTGCGCAACAACTTGACACTTCAAACAATGTCACAAGTGTCAAGTTGTTTGGTTTTGTTATTTTATTTGCCGCCCCTGCAGATACCGCGCTCTGAATTTTTCAGGAAAGTCAGCAGATACGCCACTTCCTCTGCTTCCCCTAGCTCTTTTTTCACTTTTTCGATGCCGTGTTTCAAGATCAGGCCTGAGTGAAAAAGTATCTTAAACGCCTTTCTTAGTTCCGCCTGGGCCTTATGGGACACGCCTGCCCTCTCTATGCCCACCAGGTTCAGGCCAAAGACCCTTGCGGGATTGCCGTCGCATGTTGAAAAAGGCGGTATGTCCTGGACAACCTTTGAACAGCCTCCTATTATGGCCATCTTCCCGACCCTTGTAAACTGGTGGATGGCTGCGAGGCCGCCTAGCACAACCCTGTCTTCAAGAGTAACATGGCCTGCCAGGGTGCCCACGTTAGCTATGATACACTTGTTCCCGATCCTGCAGTCATGCGCCACATGCGAATACGCCATAAAAAGATTCTCATCGCCTATAGAAGTCGCTGTCCCCTCTCCTGTTCCGGGATTCATGGTGACATATTCCCTTATGATATTATTCTTCCCTATCTTCAGAAAACTTTTTTCGCCCTTATATTTAAGGTCCTGCGGCGGACTCCCTATAACAGCGCCTGTAAAAATACGCGTGCCTTCGCCTATTACGGTATAACCCTCTATTGTGGCCCTGGCGCCTATGACAACTCCCTTAGCTATTTCAGCTTCAGGGCCTATAACAGCATAAGGGCCGACTTCTACGTTGTCGGCCAGTTTTGCTTTTTTATCGACGATTGCCGAAAGGTGTATTTTCATATCACACGTCTACAAGGGCAAACATCAGGTCCGCCTCGCTCACTACTGCGCCATCCACCAGGGCCTTTGTATGTACCTGCCCTGTCTTTTGCCTGAGTTTCACCACTTCCACCTCGAGCCTCAGCTGGTCTCCGGGCACTACGGTCTTCCTGAACTTAGCGTTGTCCAGGCTCATGAAATACGCGTATTTCCCCACATTCTCTTTCTTATTCAGCATCAAAACGCCTGCCACCTGCGCCATTGCCTCTATTATAAGGACGCCCGGCATAACAGGCCTGCCTGGAAAATGCCCTGTAAAAAAGTGCTCATTCATCGTGACATTTTTTATCCCAACCGCCCTTGTATCAGGCACTGTCTCTATTATCTTATCCACTAATAAAAACGGGTACCTGTGCGGCAATATCTTCTGTATATCCATGGAATCAAGCGCATTTCCGCCTGTCTCCACATAAACAGCCTTTATGCCGCCCGCCTGGAATTTTTCACGCTGGCTGTTTATCTTTTCCACCAGCTGGACATTCAGGGGATGCCCGCTTCGCATAGCGATAATATGGCCTCTAATGCTGTAACCGAGGAGATACAGGTCTCCCAGGAGATCCAGTATCTTATGCCTTGCGAACTCGTCTTCAAATCTGAGTTTATTGTCTATGACCCCGCCCTCTCCCACTACAACTGTATTGTCGTAATTCGCGCCTTTTCCAAGGCCCTTCTTCCTAAGCTCATTCACTTCTTTCTCCAGGCAGAATGTCCTCGCAGTGGCTATCTCTTTCTGAAAACTGTTCTCGTCAACTGTAAATGATATATACTGGGCCTTTAAAAGCGGATGCTCATAATTTAAAGTATACGAAACCCTGAAATTATCGTCGGGTAACACCATGATCATCGCCCCGTCCTGCTCAGCCCATAAAGGAGACCTCACCTGGTAAATCCTTTTTTGGACCCCCTGCTCTTCTATGCCTACCTTTTTCAATATCTCTATGAAACCCATGGCGCTTCCATCAAGTCCCGGCAATTCCGGCCCGTCAGTTTCTATAATGATATTATCTATGCCGAGCGCCCACAAGGCAGCCATCAGATGTTCTATGGTATGGATCTCCACTCCGCTTATGCCTATGGATGTCCTGCGCGGGCTCTTCTCCTGGCTTAATATGTAATTAATGTCGGCCTTTACCATGGGAGAGTCTTTTATGTCCACCCTTATAAAATTTATCCCTGTATTGGTAGGCGCGGGTTTAAATTTTAGATTAACCCGCACACCCGTGTGCAGGCCTACGCCGCTTAGCCCGATTAATTTTTTTATTGTCCTCTGTTCCATCTTGCTCCCTCTGTTTCCTGTTAATCTTTATTTATTTTTTCGGCCGGGGATTTTAACTTTTCAATATCTTCTTCCAGCTGTTTCACTTTTTTAAACAGCTCCGGAAGATTCTGGATAAACGCGTTGATCCTCTTAGCCAGGGTATGGGGCTTGGCAGGATATCCTGAGACACATGTGTTTGAAGGGATAGACTTTGTCACGCCTGCCTGGGCAGCCACCACGACATTGTCTCCGATAGTTATGTGGCCTATAACACCTGATTGCCCCGCGAGGGTTACATTCTTGCCTATATTTGTGCTGCCTGATATGCCGCTCTGAGCCACCACTATAGAATTTTCCCCGATCACCACATTGTGGGCGATCTGGACCAGATTATCTATCTTGGTGCCCTTCTTTATAAGCGTCTTGTCAAAACGCGCCCTGTCAATAGTGACATTGGCTCCTATCTCCACATCGTCTTCTATGATCACTGTCCCTATCTGAGGGATCCTGTGATGCACTCCCTGGACAGTGGAAAAACCAAAACCGTCACTGCCTATGACCGTGCCTCCATGAATAACAACCCTGTCTCCTATTACCACCCTTTCCCTGATTATCACGTAAGGATAGATAACGCAGTCTTTCCCTATTCTGGCGTGATGCCCTACGTAAGCGCCCGCGTAAAGAATAGTGTTGTCCTTGATTTCAACATTATCCTCCAGCACAACATAAGGCTCTATGGCTACGTTTTTCCCGATCTTCACCTTATCCCCTAAGATAGCGGTTGGATGGATACCTTTTGGCCTCCTGATTTCGTTAGGAGCCAGAAGAGAAACCATCTTGGCAAATGCCAGGGATGGATTTTCAGTGCGTATGATAGCCTTGGGGGCTGTCTTCACGTCCCTGGACGTTATAATGGCTGATGCCCTTGTCTGCACCATAAGAGGCAGGTATCTGGAATTTGCAACAAAGGTAAGATCGCCTTCCTTGGCCTCTTTTATGCCGCATATCCCTGTTACCACTATATTCTCGTCGCCAACTATCTCCCCGTCTATGATGCCGGCTATCTCTTTCAATGTCTTCTTCATAAAATCCTTATTGTTTATTATTATATTTCTCGTTCAGTATCTTTATGATTTCGTTTGTGATATCCATCCCAGAATCCCCATACAGGAGCACCCTGTCGTTCACAATAATCGAATAGCCATTTTTCTCTCCGTACTCTTTTATCACGTCGCTCATTTCCTTCAAAATATCCTTTACCATATTGTCCCTGTCTTTAGTAAGGTCTACCTTGGCATCCTGATCGAACTCCTGCAGGGATTTTATCTTGGATTCTATATCTGTCTCTTTTTTCTCGCGCGCGCTTTTGTTCATAAGCTCCAGCTCTTCCCGCATCTTCCTGACCTCCTGCACGAGCTTTTCCCTCTCTTCCTGTTTCATGTCGCCTTTTTTCTCCAGTTCCTTGTCAAAATCCTTTGTCTTCTGGTATTCGTCAAATGACCTGGAGAGGTCTATATAACCGATCTTGCCCTGCGGCTCGCTGAACCCTAAACCAGCAAATAAAAATATAAAAATAAACCCTAGTATGCCTATCAAAATCTTCTTCATTCAACCATCCCAACCTCGTAGGTTGCCGTACGGCAACCTACGAGGTTTATTAAAATCCTCTGGTCATGCTAAAATGAATCCTGCCCGTATCGTCCTGATTCTCGTCAGCATTCACAGGAAAACCGTAATCCAGTTTGACAGGGCCTATGGGCGTCTTTATCCTGACGCCTGTGCCAACGCCTACCTTTATCCCGCCTGAAGACGTGCCCCCGCGCGGTTTACTGTCCGGGACATACCATACATTGCCGGCGTCCACGAAAAACGCGCCTTTCAGGTTTTCTATTATGGAAAATGTCAATTCCGCGTTTCCCACAGCCATTGTGCCGCCGCCTATGGAATCACCTGACTGGTCCATTGGGCCAACGCCTCTTTCTTTGTAGCCCCTGATCGTATATGTGCCGCCTGCGAAAAATCTTTCGTACACAGGGACTGCTCCGGTATCCCCTCCGTACGTAGAGACCACCCCGTCTCTTAGTTTTAACTCCAGGACAAAAGGCCCTAACTGCGAATAATGACTCATTGAATTGAAAAATTTCGCAAAATCCTTGTCTCCGGCAAGAGGCCCTCCTGCCACTTCTATGGACCCGATCAGGACAACTCCTTTTACAGGATTGAATTTATTATCCGTGGTGTCTTTGGTTAACTGAAACATGGCGCTGGATATGGTATTCTCCCCCTCTTCCGCCTTCAGCGCGCTTGAGGCCTCTGAAGCAACATCAGCTATATCAACGGTCTCGATCCTGTACGTCAGGTCGCCTCTGAATGTCTCGCTGAATTCCTTGCCGAATCTTATGTCTCCGCCCTGCCTTGTCTCGTCATAAGCGTAGCCGGATGATCCGCTCCTGTTATACTCCGAGGCGTAAAGGTCAAACCCGAAAGAAAGCGGCTTGTCGAATATCCACGGCTCTGTCCAGCTTAAAAGATAATTCCTGCGCGTGGATCCGAATTCTCCCCTGAGCTTAATGTCCTGGCCGTCCCCTGTGAACGTAGGAAAATTCAGCATGTCGAAATTCCTCTGTTCTATCTCCATAAAACCCACGAGTTTATCTATAGAGCTGAATCCTCCGCCGAAACTGAATTCGCCCGTCTTTGTCTCTTTTACGTCCACTATCATGTCCCTCTTGGCCGGGTCTGATGTTTCCTGGGTGTCGAATGTGATGTCCTCAAAATACCCCAGATTATAAAGCCTTTCCTTGCTGCGCCTCAGTTTGGCGCCGTCGTATTTCTCGCCCGGCTTTATCCTTAATTCCCTTCTTACCACAACATCCTTTGTCTTAGTGTTGCCGCGTATATTGATCTTGTTTACGTAGGCCACTTCACCCTCGGTCAGGGTATAGGTGATGTCCACCCTGTCAGTATCCATATTTAAAACAGTGTCAGGCCTTACCCTGGCCATTATGTACCCTTTATCAAAATAATGCTCCTGCGCGCTCCCTACATCCGTGTGCAGCCCTTCTTCTGTAAAGGTGTCGCCCGGCTTCATCTTTAAAAGCGCCTTCAGTTCCTCTTCGGAAAATACAGAATTGCCGGAGATCTTTATGGCGCCGGTTACGTATTTCCGGCCCTCCTCCAGGCGCACGACAAGCTCAATCCATTTCTTTTTGCGCCTTTCCTGGAACACGAGTTCATATGAAGGCTTTATATCCAGATAACCCGCCTGTTTATAGAAATTCTTGATACGCTCCATGTCATCTTCCAGCACCTCTTTTTTATAAACCCCTGAGCGGAAGAACCCGGCTGTCTTGGATTTCATTATCTTGGCTATGCGCTTGTCGCTGAACGCCGTATTGCCTATCAGGTCTATTTTTTTAACAACAGCCCTGGCGCCTTCGTTTATCTCGAATACGACCTCGGACAAGGCGTTGTTTTCATCGACCTTAATCTCGTATGTGACTTCAGCCCACGGATAACCCTTTTTCTGGTACAAGTCCTTTATGCTGTCCGCGTCTTTTTTAAGCTTACGATCGTCCGCGAATTCATTCAGTTTCGATTCCACCGCGCCTTCCAGCCTTTTCGCGTTAAAGACCCTGTTACCTGTAAACGAAACCTTTGTGAGCGGCGCCTTTTCTGTGACTGTAAATATAACTCCCACCCCGTCCTGGACATCTTCCACTGCCACGCTTACGTCGCTGAAAAATCCCAGGAGATACAACCTCTTTATGTCCTCATCCACCACCTTCTGGGAAAACATGTCGCCTTTTTTAGTTTTTAATTTTGAAAGTATAGTGGCGCCTGAGACAGTCTTATTGTCCTTTACATCTACGTATTTGATTATTTTCTGGGCAGTCTCTTCCTCGGCATAGGAAGGGGCGCTGAATAACGCCGCTGACAATACAGCGGAGGTTAAAACCAAAAACGCTATTTTGAATTTTAAATTAAAAGATTTCATTTTAAGCAATATATCATATATATTATTATCTGTCAAATTAATCTCGCTCCGGAAATATCAAAATGCCTCTTCGTTTATCAGGCCTTCTTCTTTCAGCGCCAGATTATCAAACTTCGCGTAGTCCTTGATAAAGGCGAGCTTCATTGAACCCACAGGGCCGTTACGCTGTTTCGCTATTATCATCTCCGCGATGCCCTTATTTTCCTCTGTGGGGTTATAATATTCCTCTCTTAAAAGAAGGCCCACAACATCGGCGTCCTGCTCTATAGCCCCGGATTCCCTCAGGTCTGAAAGCTGGGGCCTGCGGTCCTGCCGCGTCTCCACTGCCCTTGAAAGCTGGCTCACCGCTATGAGCGGCACATTTAATTCCCTGGCAAGGGCCTTTAATGAACGCGATATCTCTGATATCTCCTGCTGCCTGTTCTCCGCGCCAGGCATGCCCTGCATGAGCTGCAGATAGTCCACTATAATAAGCTGTATGTTCTGCTGGGATTTCAGCCTTCTCGCCTTGGCCCTTAGCTCCAGGACAGAAAGAGCGGCTGTATCGTCTATAAAAATCGGGGCTTCTGAAAGTTTTCCGGCAGCGTTGGTGAGCTTGGGCCAGTCTGACTGAGAGAGAAATCCTGTCCTCACGTTATGCGCATTTACTCTCGCGTGCGAACACAGCATCCTCTGCACAAGCTGTTCCTTTGACATTTCCAGGCTGAATATCACAAGAGGTATTTTTTCCATCACGCCCACGTGTTCTGCTATGGAGCTCACAAAGGCGCTCTTACCCATGGAAGGCCTTCCAGCGAAAACTATCAGGTCTGATGGGTGCAGGCCTGCGGTCAGGCTGTCAAAATCGCTGAATCCTGTGGGGATGCCTGTGACATGCGCCTTTTTCTGATAAAGCTGGTCTATGGTCTCTATGCTGTCCCTTATTATCTCTTTTAGCGGAGCGAAACTCGATTCTATCTTTTTGGAAGAGATCTCGAATATCAGGCGTTCAGCCTTGTCCAGGATCTTCTCCACCTCGCCGTGCGCGTCGTAGCTTTCAGAGATGATGCCCGTGGCGGTGGAGATCAGGTTTCTCAGTATGCTTTTTTCTTTTACGATAGTGGCGTAGTGCTTTATATTGGCTGCTGTGGGCACCACTGTGGTGAGATTCGTGATATAGGTAGACCCTCCGACCTTGTCCAATTCCCCTGTCTTTTTTAGTTCCTCTATTAACGTGACTATATCAACCGCCTTGCTATCGCTGTATAATTTAAGCATGCTTTCAAAGATACTGCGGTTGGCGTTGTTGTAAAAACTGGAACTGTCCAGCAGCTCCACGGCATAACCGATAGCTGTCTCCTCTATGAGCATGGACCCTAATACAGCCATCTCCGCCTCTAAGTTCTGCGGCGGCATCTTTTCCATATTTATGTCTATCTTGTCCATTTGCATTATTTTTTAACGACCCAAACCTTTACCTCAGCCATCACCTCTGGGTGCAGTTTCACCGGCACATGGTAAACGCCCAATGTCTTTATGTGCTCTTCCAGCATGATCTTGTGTTTCTCTATGATAAGGCCTTCCACCTCGAACGCCTTGCTTATATCCTGGCTCGTAACGCTTCCGAAAAGTTTGTCATCGTCTCCTGCCTCCACCGGTATAGTGCAGGAAAAAGAGGATATCTTTATCTTCATCCCCTCCGCGTCTTTTTTCTCTTTTATGGCTGCCAGCGCTTTTTTCTTTTTCATGCCCTCTATGATTTTCAGATTTGACCCGACAGCTGGCCGCGCCAGATTTTTAGGAAGCAGAAAATTCCTGGCGTATCCGTCTTTCACATCCAAAACATCACCCATGGCGCCGACATCTTTTACGTCTTCTGTTAATATAACTTTCATGTTCTGTCTCCCCTGTATTAAATACGACGAACTTATTCTCCCACGTACGGCAAAAGCGCCACGTACCTGGCCCTTTTTACTGCGACCGCTATCTTACGCTGGTGCATCGCGCAATTTCCCGTAAGCCTGGACGGCATTATCTTGCCCTTTTCTGTTACAAATCTTTTCAGCCTCATGGGATCTTTATAATCTATGGACTCTGTCTTGTCCAAACAGAACCTGCATGATTTCTTTCTGAAAAATTTCTCTTTTGAGTCAAATCTCTTTGTTTTTAATTTCTTCTTCTTTGTCTTATCGTCCGATCGTCTTGGCATCTTTTTCTCTCCTTAAAATGGTGCGTCTTCCTCTGGTTTAATATTATCCGCCGGGGCCTCTTCTGTAAATGTATCTTTATGCGGCTCAGCCATATCCTCGGGGCCTGCTCCGGGTTTTCCCCCTGGAGGCGCTCCGAGAAACTGCACCCTGTCAGCTACTATGTCCAGGGTACTGCGCTTCTGTCCATCCTGCTCCCACGCGCGGTACTGGAGCCTGCCTTCTATAAAAACAGGCCTGCCTTTTGTCAGGTACTGGCTGCAGCTCTCAGCCTGCTTTCCGAACACAACAACCCTCACAAAACACACCTCATCTTTTTTATCTCCGTGCTGTGTAACATAGGTCCTGTTCACAGCCAGGCCGAAAGTGGCGACAGGCGCGCCGCTCGGGACATATCTGAGTTCAGGGTCTCTCGTAAGATTGCCCATCATGAATACCTTATTTAAACTCGCCATCTTTTGCCTCCATTCTTCTTTCTATAGTTCCACTATCATGAGCCGCAATATAGACTCGTTAAGCGCGAGGTTTTTCTTTATACCGTCTACAGCGTCCGGCATAACGCTGAAATTAACAAGGTAATAAACGCCTTCTTTGTATTTTTTCAGATAATATGCCAGTCTGCTTTTGCCCAGCTCTTTTGTTTCAGCTACTGCGCCTTTATTCTTTGTGATGTTCTCCTGTATCTGGCCAAGTATCTTGTCAATGGCTGTCTTGTCCAGATCTGGTTTTAAGATAAACATTCCTTCGTAATTTTTCATTATTTCCCTCCGGTAGATATTGTTATATTGCCGCGTTGTTATACTGATTCATAGCCGCATCCACGCCCTCTTCTATCCAGCATACGCAGGCGTTTGAAGCAGCGCCTATTATATCAGGCAGTTTTTTCTGTTCTGCCTTTGTAAACCTGTCCAGGACATACCCTGAAAGGTCTCTTACGTTTTTCCTCCCCAAAATCCCTATCCTCATCCTGGGAAATTCCTGGGAGCTGATCGCGTCAATTATGGAATTTAAGCCTTTGTGGCCGCCGCTCGAACCCTTAGGCCTTATCCTTATTGAGCCGAAAGGAAGCGCTATATCATCCACCACCACAAATACATCAGCCGGCGATATCTTAAGCCAGTGAAGCATTGACCTGACAGAACTGCCTGACAAATTCATGAACGTCTGCGGCATGGCAAGAAATGCCTTTTCCCCTTTTATCTCGCCTTCGCCTGTCAACGCCTTAAATCGTTTATTTGATTTAAATTTTATGCCGCTCTCCCTGGCTAGCTCATCCAAAACCAGAAATCCCGCGTTGTGACGGGTAAATTTATATCCATCCCCTGGATTTCCCAGGCCCACTATCAACTTCACTTCTTTTCTTCCTTTTTCTCTTCTTTGGCTGGTTTAGCCGGCGCTTCGGCCTTTTCTTCCTCAGTCTCTTCCTTTTCCTTCTTCTCTCTTATAAGCTCAGGTTCGGTAGCCTCCCCTTCCGCCGCAGGAGCTGCCACAGCCTCTTCAACCGCCTTCACGTGCTCAACGCTGAAGACTATGCTTTCGAGATCTGCCAGGATCTTCACGCCCTCAGGAGGCTTTATATCCTTTATGCTCAATGTATCGCCTATCTTAAGATTTGAGATGTCCGCCTCTATCTTGTCCGGAATATTTGTGGGCAGGCACTCTACCTCCACCTCCCACATGACATGCTGTAAAACCCCGCCTTCCTGCTTCACGCCAACTGCCTCGCCTTTTGAAACTATCGGCACCTTTACCTTTAATGTCTCTGTTAGAGATATCTCGTTTAAATCTACATGCACGAGCAGGTCCTTTACAGGGTCTTTCTGCAGCTCTTTGATCACGACTATACGCTCTTTTTTCTTTTTATCGCCTTCCACAAAAAGTTTTATGATTACGTTCTCCCCCGCGTCCGTGTGCAGGGCCTTCGCGAGGTTCTTGGAATCTATCTTCAACGATAGAGTCGCCTCGCCTTTCCTGTAAACCACGCCTGGCACCAGGCCTGTGGCCCTGAGTCTTTTATTCAGCTCTTTTCCTTTTTCCTCTCTTATATTTGCTTTTAATTCAATAAAATCCATTGTCTCCCCGCCCTTTCTATTCGTCAAATAAACAGCTGACTGATTCCTCGTTATGTATCCTCTTTATGGCTTCGGCTAAAAGAGGGGCTATTGAAAGCACTTGTATTTTTTTATGTTTTTTCCCGTTCTCCACGGGTATCGTATTTGTCACGAATAATTTTGTCAGGGCTGAATCGCTGATGCGTTTTATTGCAGGCCCTGAAAGCACAGGATGGGTGATGGTGGCATAGATATCCCTCGCGCCCTGTTTTTTCAGCGCGGCCGCGGCCTCCACGAGCGAGGACGCTGTCGCCACAAGGTCATCCACTATGACAGCGTTTTTGCCCTTGATGTCTCCGAGTATGTTCATGGCCTCTGTGTCTTCTCCGCTGATCCTGCGTTTATCTATTATGGCGAGCGGCGCCTCAAACCTCTTGGCGTATGCCCGCGCCATCTTTATCCCGCCCACGTCAGGGGAGACTATAACTATATTTTTCAGTTTTATGGCCCTTATATGATTAACAAAGATATTCACCGCGTAGAGGTGGTCCATCGGAATGTCAAAAAACCCCTGGATCTGGCCCGCGTGCAGGTCCACTGTAAGTATCCTGTCAGCGCCTGCTGTTGTAATAAGGTTTGCCACGAGTTTCGCTGTTATAGGGACGCGCGGCTGGTCTTTCCTGTCCTGCCTGGCATAGCCGAAAAACGGGAGTACCGCCGTGATCCTTTTCGCGGAAGCCCTTTTAAGCGCGTCTATGATGATCAAAAGTTCCATGAGATTATTATTCACAGGAGGGCACGTGGGCTGGATTATAAAGACATCTTTGCCGCGCACGTTTTCATTTATCTTTACGCGTATCTCTCCCTCGCTGAACGTGGTGACAAGCATGTCCCCGAGAGGCAGTTTCAAATACTGGCTTATCTCCTGCGCTAATTTCGGGTTCGCATTCCCTGTAATTATATTCATATCATCTCCCCATCCCCCCAAACAACTTTACACTTGCGACAATGTTTGTAGTGTCAAGTTGTTTGAAATTTAAATTTATTTTTTGTTTTTATTTAACACCCTGGCAGGGATGCCCACGACTATTTTCCCTGCCGGCACGTTTTTATTCCTGGTAACAACGCTTCCAGCGCCTGTAGTGGCTCCCTTACCTACTTTGACGGGGGCTATAAGTATAGTGCCTGTGCCTATAAACGCGTTGTCTTCTATCACGGTCTTATGTTTTTCTTTGCCGTCATAATTCGCGACTATGGTGCCCGCGCCTATATTGACGTTTTTGCCGATACTGGTATCCCCTATATAACACTGATGCCGTATTTTGGTTTCCGAACCTATTGTAGAACGCACTATCTCCACAAAATTACCTATCCCTACACTGTCTCCTATCACAGTTCCGGGCCTTAATCTCGCAAAAGGCCCGATAGCGCAATTAGAGCCTATTTTAACATCCTTTTCTATAAATGTATAGGGGTATATAACCGTGTCCTTTTTTATCTCTACGCCTTGTTCGACATAGGTATTATTAGGGTCTATAACAGTAACGCCTTTATCCATTATCTCTTCCAGTATCCTTTTTCTCATAACAAGCTCTGCCTTACCCAGCTCAGCCCTTGTGTTTACGCCCAGGAATTCCTCGGGGTCATCCGCAGTGACTGATTCCACCTGGATATTGGCTTTCGCGAGCACCTCTATGGTGTCTGTCAGATAATATTCCTCTTTCTTATTTTCAGGTTTTATCTTTTCAAGTCCAAAGAAAAGCGCTCTTTTATTGAAACAATACACGCCTACATTTATCTCTTCCACCACCTTCTGATATATTGACGCGTCAAGCTCCTCAACTATCTTTACGATCTTAGCGGCTGACGAGCGTATAATCCTTCCATAACCAGTGGGATTTTTAAGCTGGGCTGTGAGAAGCGTGCATCCTGCGCCGGAAGAAACATGTTTTTCAATGAGCCTCTGTATGGTCTCTTTTTTCAATAGCGGCGTATCCCCGTACAGGACAAGGACATTGTCTATTTTATTGTCTTTTACAATAGCCGCTCTCGCCCTTGAAACAGCATCGCCTGTGCCAAGAAGCTCATCCTGTTTGACGCATCTTATGCCGGGTATTCTTTCTTTCACAAGGCCTGCCTTGTGCCCAATAATAGCTATAACCTTATCTATGCCGAGAGAATTGACATTGTCAATCAGGTACTCCAGCATGGGCTTGCCGCATATATTATGCAGGACCTTTGGCAGGGAAGACTTCATCCTTGTGCCTTCTCCCGCGGCAAGAATAATACTAGCTATATTTTTCATAAAATAGGGTGACTTATAAGGACTTAATCCCTAAAAGCAGTGTGTATAATTATATATGGAATGGCTTTTAATGGCAAGGAAAATATTATAGGTTCAGATCAGATCTTAAAAGACCCTAAAATATTGTCACTGGCCGGGCTAATCTGTGCATTTTGCCAGCTTTCTGCTGGTAAAGTCTTATATGAAACAATCGCGGATTTGCCATCTAAATCTGAGTACCTTGCCAATACCGATGCCATTAATTCTGTGTCTTTTTGTGTGTAGGGGACGGACAGTGACCGTCCCCTACGAGCAAGACCGATAGGGCTCGGGATATCCAGGATATCGAGTATGGTATCGCCGTCTTTCGCGAAAGTCATGAGCCTCTCATTTTCCTTTTCATCCCGCCCAACGATAAATTTCAGGTTATCCGAAATCCTGAAATGCCTGCCGACTTTTAAAAGGTGCAGGTCGCTTATGTCATAATCCGGGATATATTTCAAAAGGTCCTTAAGCCTGGTTGAAAAATTCTCGTCTGTCAAAAGACATCCGCCGGCAGGGCAGGGATAATCATTTATGCCGAATTCTTTTGCCAGGGCTATCTGCCTTACGCGCTGTCTGCCGTCTATATCCAGTAATTTCTCCCTGTCAATAATACCTGCTTGTTCCGGCAGGGTAGGTTCGAAAAATTTGGCTGATAGAGGCCTCACAATAAGGCCTTGGAGTTCGGATTCCTTTTCTATCGTCATTATTGCCTGTTTTCTCTGGGACATAGGCCTCTGGCCCATCACCTCTCCTGTTATTATAAATGAAGCGCTTATCTCATCCATAAACTCTTTTGCTTTCTTAAAAGTAAAAATCCTGCAGTCAATGCAGGGGTTCATGTTCCTGCCTCTTGGATATTTGGGATTTTTAACGACCTCCATGTACTCTTTAGTGATATTCATCACTTTTATTGGGACATTGAATTCTTCAGCTACCTTTGTGGCCTGATGCTTACAGCCTTTGGATGTGCAATTGCAGAACACTGTCAAAAAATTCAGCGCATGCACCTCTATCCCCTGATCAAGCATCAGCTTTATAGCCAGGGTGCTGTCCAGCCCTCCAGAAAGTAACGCCACTGCCTTTTTATTCATCTTCACATCCCAACAACTTGACACTTGTGACAATGTCACAAGTGTCAAGTTGTTTTGCGTAGTTTGTCTAAGTATTCTTTGATTTTTTTCTCGTAGCCAATATCTGTAGGCGCGTAATATATCCTCTTTTCAGGGATATATTCCTGGTCCACGTAATGATCCTTGTAGTCGTGGGCGTATTTATAGTCTACGCCGTGGCCGAGTTTCTCAGCCCCGCGGTAATTAGCGTCTTTTAAATGTTTCGGGACCTCGAGAGTCCTTGATTCTTCCACATCTTTAATGGCCTTTTCTATGCCAAGATAAGCGGCGTTACTTTTTGGCGCGCATGCAATATAACACACTGCCTGTGCCAGAGGGATCCTTGCCTCTGGCATGCCCACGAATTCAGACACCTGCATTGCCGCGTTTGCCACTACCAGGGCCTGCGGATCAGCATTGCCCACATCTTCACTGGCGCAGATTACAATGCGCCTGGCAATGAACCTGGGGTCTTCTCCTGCGTAAAGCATTTTCGCTAGCCAGTATAGCGCCGCGTCAGGATCAGACCCGCGCATGCTCTTAATAAACGCGGAAATGGTGTCGTAATGGCCGTCCTCATCCCTGTCATAGACCACTGCTTTTTTCTGTATAGACTCTTCTGCTACCTTAAGCGTAAAATCTATTGCCCTGTCTTTTCCAGGCTTAGTGGTTAAAACCCCTACCTCAAGGGCATTCAGCCCAATCCTCGCGTCTCCGTCTGAAGCCTCAGCTAAAAACACCAGCGCCTTTTCATCCATCCTCACTTCTATATTGCCGAAACCGCGTTCTTTGTCTTCCAAGGCATTCTTTAAGATCTGCGTGATATTTTCTTTTGATAATTTCTTTAATTCAAAGATTATCGAACGCGAGATAAGCGGGGATACTAAAGAAAAAAATGGATTGTGCGTGGTCGCGCCTATTAAAACAGGATTCCCGCTTTCCACATCAGGCATTAAAACATCCTGCTGGGCCTTATTAAATCTGTGGATCTCGTCTATAAAAAGTATCGTCTTTTTGCCAGAGGCCTTTTCCCGTTCTTTGGATTGTTTTATAGCGTCTTTTAATTCCTGGACATTGGAAACAACGGCGTTTATCTCGTGGAAATACGCCTTTGTGACATTGGCTATTACATGCGCAAGCGTGGTCTTGCCTGTGCCAGGCGGGCCATAAAGTATAAGAGAAGCTACCCTGTCAGCGTCTATTGCCCTTTTTAATAACTTCCCCTCTCCGAGGATATGTTCCTGGCCAATGAATTCCTTGAGGGTCCGGGGCCGCATCCTGACAGCTAAAGGATATTTTTTCTCTGTAATTTTTTTCTGGGATTCGAAAAGGTCGGGCATAAATAAAAATCCCCACATATGCCGTGTGAAAGGATGCTTAATTGAACCCATTAAGCACGTGGGCGCCCTCTCAGGTGTTTATTGTTCCCTTGTAACTACGCCAAGGTCTACAGCCGCACCTGAAGTTAGGCTCCCCAGTATTTGGTGTTGGCTCAAAAACTTCCATTTCAACACGCACATCGCAGGGACAAATTAAGTATAACACACCTAAATAAATAATGCAAGCCGCATGGGCGCATAAGAACTCTAAGTTATCTTATCTGCGCGCCCAGTCTCTTTGTCAGGGCATCCTGGACTTTTTTGTGGAGATCGTTCACTTCCTTGTCAATGAGGGTCCTCTCGCCTGAACGGTACTCTATGGTATAGGCCAGGCTTTTTTTGCCGGCCTCTATCTGCTGTCCCTTGTAAAGATCAAATACGTCCACGGATTTCACAAGGCCCCTTGCCTCGTCCTTTATCACGTCATAGATGCTCGAGGCGCTGATCGTATCGTCCAAAAGAATAGCTATGTCTCTTTTTATGGACGGGTATTTAGGCAGGCTCGTGAATGTCTTTTTTAAACTCGCCGAGCTCAGCAGGCTGTCAAGGCAAAGCTCTGCCACATAAGCCTTTCTCTTTATATCAAACTTCCTTGCCACGTCTTCCTTTACCTCTCCGAAAACGCCGCAGGTCTTTCCGTCCACATTAATACTACTGGATAGATTTTCTTTTAATGAGGCGTGCTCTAGTTTTTCCATCTTGTAATCACGCGCGCCAATAGAATCCATAAGCGTCTCTACCACGCCTTTTAAATCAAAAAAATCCAGGTCCCTGGGTTTTTCCTTCCAGTTGCCTGGCTTATTCCCGCAGATACCTATGGAAAGACGCATGGTCTCGTCTGCCTGGCCGGTAGCCTTGTTCATCGTATAAACTTTATTGATCTCAAAAAGCTGCAGCAGCGTATTTTTTCTGTTAAGGTTCCAGTTCAGGACTTCCAGCATCTCTGAAATAAGACTGGGCCGCATGATTTCCTGCTGTGAACTCATTGGATTTTTTAAGACCACAAGATTATCTGAAGGTATGCCGAGATATTCTACTTCATTTCTGCTGGTCAATGTATAGGTAATAACCTCGTTTAGCCCGAGATTGCACAAGATCTTCCTTATCTCTTTTTCCAGCGCCGCTGTCTTTTTCTCCAGGGCGTATGTCTTATGCGGCGTAAAAGACGGAAGCCTGGAAGGCACTTTATTATAGCCGTGGAGCCTCGCGATCTCCTCTATCAAGTCTATATCCCTTGAAAGGTCTGTCCTGTAAGACGGGACAGTTATTATTATCTTATTTTTCTTTTTAACAGGCCTGAGGTTTAATCTTTTAAATATATCCTTTATAGACTCTAAATCTATGTCGATACCCAGTATCCTGGGTATCTCTTCCAGGGAAAGGCTGATCTTTATCTCCTTTTCTATCGCATGCCCTGCATCGCTCATGCTTCCTGAAACCCTTGCGCCTGCAAACTCTTTAATAAGTTCCTGCGCCCTTAAGTTCGCGGCGAGTATCATCGCATTATCCACCCATCTCTCAAACCTGTAGCTTGATTCAGAGGCAATACCCAGCTGCCTGCAGCCCTTCCTTATAACTACTGGGTCAAAACAAGCGCTTTCTATTAAAATATTCTTAGTGGTTTCTGTAATCTCAGTGGCCTTGCCTCCCATAATGCCTGCTATTGCCACAGGCTTTACCGCGTCAGCTATGACAAGTATATTCGGGTCCAGCTGCCTATTTACGCCGTCTATAGTCATTATGCTTTCGTTCTTTTTCGCGCGCCTTACTATAATCCTCTTCCCCTCAAGTTTATCCAGATCAAAAGCGTGAAGAGGCTGGCCTGTTTCAAACATGACATAGTTTGTTATGTCAGCTATATTATTCACGGCCCTGGCGCCCAAGGCATTTAATCTCTGGGTGAGCCACTTTGGCGACTGGCCCACCTTAACATTTTTCATTATGCTCCCTGCGTAGCGGGTGCAGCCTGTTTTATCCTGTATTTCTATCTTTACGCTCCCCCTGGACCCTGCCTTTTTCATAAAATTTTTCCTGATGGCCTCTGGCAGTTTTACGCTTACGCCTGAAGACGCGCTGAGCTCCCGCGCTATGCCTAACATAGAAAGGCAGTCAGGCCTATTGGGCGTAACCTCTATCTCCATTACAGAGTCGCCCTCTATATCAGTAATAGACGCTATCTCAAGGCCTGCCATTGTAAGAGACCCTTGCGCCTTTTGGCAGTCTATCTTTGGAACGATATAATCCTTTAACCAATCAAAACTTACTCTCATAAATTCCCCCGTTGCTTTTTTAAGGCTCTATATAAGTGATGATACCATTTTCAACTTGCACTTGCTTCCCAGTAGCAACAAATGTTCCAGTCACTCCCACTGAACCATCTGAAGAATAATAATTAGTGGCTTTGACTGTGCCGTTTACATCCAATACGGTCCCGGCTGCGGGGCTAGTTGTTCCGATCCCTACCTGGCCCTGCACTATAAGGCCGTTTGAAGGAGCTGTGCTTGTCCCGGAATAACCTGTTCCTATCGCGACACCGCCTTCCACGCCAAGTTTATTTTTAGGGTCTGTTGTACCTATGCCTACATTCCCAGAAGTTGTAGCCAAGCTGGTTGTTGAGGTTGTGGTTAATTCTTCATATGCGCCATATGGGGCAGGATAATATGTCGTAAGCGTAATATCCTCTGCCATAAGAGTAGCCCCTATGCCAACAAGCGCCAGCAAAAACGCGTAGAAGAAATTAAATGTCTTTTGCATGCCTGCCTCCCATGTTTCAATCTAAACCACCTCAACCTCGTAGGTTGCGGCTTGCCGCAACCTACGAGGTTTCTATGGTTAAAATTGTTTTAAGAATCTCACGTCGTTCTCGTACAATAAGCGGATATCGTCTATGCCGTATTTCAGCATGCAGAGCCTGTCTACGCCCATGCCAAACGCAAAACCTGTGTAGACGCTTGGATCTATTTTCACGAATTCGAATACCCTGGGATTTATCATGCCTGAACCCAGGACCTCGAGCCAGCCCTTATGCGAGCAGACCCTGCACCCCTTCCCTCCGCAGATAAAACACGATATATCCACCTCTGCTGACGGCTCTGTAAAAGGGAAGAAATGCGGCCTGAACCGCATCTTTACATTCTCCCCGAAATATTCTTTCGCGAATCTCTCAAGCACTCCTTTAAGGTCTGAAAACTGTATACCTTTATCCACCATAAAACCCTCTATCTGGTAAAACATGAATGAGTGGCTCGCGTCCACTGCGTCAGGCCTGTAAACCTTGCCTGCGTGTATTACCTGTATAGGCGGCTTTTCTTTTTCCATTACCCGAATCTGGCTGGTGGAAGTCTGGCTTCTCAGAAGATTCCCGTTTTCAATATAAAAGGTATGAAATGTTTCTCTCGACGGGTGGTTTTTAGGTATATTAAGCGCCTCGAAATTATAATACTCTGTCTCTATCTCAGGGCTTTCCACTGCCTTAAAACCCATCTTAGCGAAGATCTCCAGTATTTCATCCATTGTCTTCACTAAAGGGTGGATATGGCCAAGCTCTCTTTTTATGCCGGGAAGCGTCATGTCGTTATTTTCAAAAACTACCGCCTCCTTTGACCTGAAAGATTTTTCCCGTTCCTCCAATAAAACAGTCACCTTCTGTTTCAGCTTATTTATGAACAGGCCTGCTTCAGGTTTGTCCTTTTTAGACACGGTCTTTATGCCTTTAAACGCGTCTGTCACAATGCCTTTTCTGCCGAGGTATTTTATCTTCGCCTTTTCCAGCTCCTCGAAATTAGGCGCGTCTGCTATCTCTTTCACAGCTATTTTTTCGATGTCCTTCAGTTTCTCTATGAATTTCATATAACCTCTCTTATTTTTTCTTGACACTCTCGACTAATTTTTTGAAAGCATGCGTGTCATTAACTGCCATATCCGCGAGTATCTTCCTGTTTAAGGATACTTTAGCGTCTTTAAGGCCTTTCATGAATTTAGAATACGACGTGCCGAGTTCTTTGCAGGCGTTGGAAATCCGTAAAATCCACAGCCTTCTGAACGTGCCTTTTTTGGCGCGCCTGTCTCTCGTGCCGTACATCAGGGCCTTTTTCAGGGTCTCGAGGGTCATCCTGTGCCATTTGCTCCTGCCGGCGCGGTAGCCCTTAGCCATCTTTGATACTCTTTTCCTGCGAGCCCTTGACGCCGGCCCGTATTTTGCGCGTGACATTTAATACCTCCTTTTAAATCCCAACAACTTGACACTTGAAACAATGTCACAAGTGTCAAGTTGTTTTAGCCGTATGGTAACAGCTTTTTGGTTATCTTCGCTTCCATACCAAGCACCTCCACGCACCTGCGCATCTTTCTCTTCCTTTTGGAGGATTTGGATGTGAGGATGTGGCGTTTGCCTGGTTTATATCTCATGAGTTTTCCGTTCTTCGTGAGCTTTAATCTTTTTCTTGCGCCCTTATTAGTCTTCAGTTTCGGCATGCTTTTCTCCTAAATTATTTTTTCACGTTCGCTGACGGCCGCGGCATAAAATATATGAAGATGGATCTACCTTCCATCATCGGACCTTTTTCTATCTCTCCCACTTCTCCAAGATCAGCTATAACCCTGTCTACGACCTTTTTACCTATATCCAAATGGCTCATTTCCCTGCCCCTGAACATCATTGTAAGCTTTGCCTTATCCCCTCTTTCCAAAAAACGCCTCATGTGGTGAATCTTGACCTGGTAATCGTGTTCCTCTATATTAGGCTTCATCTTGATCTCTTTGAGGTGCACTACCTTCTGATGTTTCCTGGCTTCTTTTTCCTTTTTCTCCTGTTCGTATTTATATTTCGAATAATCCATTATCCTGCAAACAGGCGGGGACGACTGGCCAGCCACCTCAACAAGATCAAGCCCCAGTTCTTCTGCTTTTTGAAGCGCGTCCTGGGTATTCACAATACCCATCTGTTCGCTTTCAGCGCCTATAAGCCTTACCTCTTTAACGCGTATCCTTTGATTGATCCTCAGGTCTTTTGAAATACAGATCACCCCTTTCTTTTGTTAAACATTAAACCTTGTTAAGTATTTCTTTTTTTACCCTGTCTATAAAATCCTCTATCTTCATCGCACCCGTATCCCCTTCTTTTCTGGCGCGGAGCGAAATAGTAGCCGACTCTTTTTCTTTATCCCCGGCTATGAGCATGTAAGGGATTTTATTTAATTCTCCCTCTCGTATTTTATATTGCAGTTTCTCGTTTCTCTTGTCAATCTCAACCCTTACGCCTTCATCCTGCAACCTCTTTAGAACGCTTTCAGCGTAATCATGCGAACGGTCAGTTATAGGTATCACCAGAACCTGCACAGGCGCCAGCCACACAGGAAAAGCGCCTGCGTAGTGTTCCACAAGCGTGCCTATAAAACGCTCCATACTGCCCAGTATGACCCTATGGAGCATCACAGGCCTTTCTTTTTTCCCGTCGCTGGAAATATAAGAAAGATCGAACCTTTCGGGCAGCGCGAAATCGCACTGCACTGTCGCGCACTGCCACGGCCTGCCAAGAGCGTCTCTAACCATTATGTCTATCTTCGGGCCGTAAAAAGCGCCTTCGCCTTCATTGATATCATAACTCATGGCTTTTGATTCCAGGGCCTTTTTCAGGGCGTCTGTTGCCTGGCGCCAGATCTCGTCTGTGCCTATGGATTTTAACGGCCTTGTGGAAAGGTCTATCTTGTAATCCTTAAAACCAAAAACCTTCAATGCATCCAGGACAAATTCTATCACGCCTATTATCTCTTGTTCCAATTGTTCAGGCAGGCAGAATATGTGCGCGTCATCCTGCGTAAATCCCCTGACCCTTAAAAGCCCGTGCAGTACGCCTGTTTTTTCGCGCCTGTGCACATTGCCAAGCTCAAAATAACGTATTGGCAAATCTCGATAGCTTCTGATCTTTGATTTATAAATCAGTATGTGGCCGGGGCAGTTCATGGGCTTTAGAACGTATTCTTCGCCTTCCACCTTAAAGACGTACATGTTGTCTTTATAATATTCATAATGGCCTGACGTAATCCATATGTCTGATTTAAGGATGTGCGGCCCCATCACGATCTGGTAACCGCGCCTCAGATGTTCTTTTTTCTCGTAGTCCTCTATCAGCATCCTGAGGAGCGCGCCTTTTGGATGGTAAAACACAAGGCCCGGCCCCACTTCGTCGTGGATACTGAAAAGGTCCAGCTCCTTGCCCAGTTTTCTGTGGTCTCTTTTTTTGGCCTCTTCTATTCTATTTAAATACCCGTCCAGATCTTTTTGCGACTCAAAACACGTGCCGTATATTCTCTGAAGCATTGGGTTTGTCTCTATGCCGTGCCAGTACGCGCCTGCAATGCTTAAAAGTTTAAACGCCTTTATCTGGCCTGTGGATCTTACGTGCGGCCCCTTGCATAAATCCACAAACTTTCCGTGCCTGTAAATAGACACAGAGTCCCCTTCTAATTTATTGATAAGCTCAACTTTATAAGGTTCTTTCGCGAATATTTTCAGCGCCTCTTTTTTAGAAATATCTTCTTTTTCAAACCCCAGGTCTTGTTCTATAATTTTTTGCATCTCTTTCTCGATGATAGGCAGGTCCTCCGGCTTAAAAGGTTCCGGCCTATCAAAGTCATAGTAAAACCCGTCTTCAATAGCAGGCCCTATGGCGAGTTTCGCGTCAGGAAAAAGTTTCTTAACAGCGTCTGCCATCGCGTGCGAACAGCTATGCCGTAACGCGTCTAAATCTTTTGCCATAATCAATCCCCTCAAACAACTTTACACTTGCGACAATGTTTGTAGTGTCAAGTTGTTGCGTTTATAAACTGGTGGGCCTAACAGGACTCGAACCTGTGACCTCTTCCATGTCAAGGAAGCGCGCTAACCAACTGCGCTATAAGCCCAAAATTTTCAACATGGTGGGCGAGGAGGGAGTTGAACCCTCACGACCTTGCGATCAAAGGATTTTAAGTCCTTCGTGTATGCCATTCCACCACTCGCCCGGAGGCGACGACCGGAATCGAACCGGTGCATAGGAGTTTTGCAGACTCGTCCCTTACCACTTGGGTACGTCGCCGCTTGCCATCTTAGACAAAAAACGTGTAGCTCTGATAAGATACGGCTACACGTTGTGAACAATACTTTTCCATTAAAACGGCGGAGCCCATTTACCCTTGGAAGCGGACTGCCATTTTACATGTCCTCCCACAAAAAGCATATTGCCGCCCTGGCCTTTGTGGTTCTCAGCCTTGTCGCAGGCTATTGCCTCGCCACTCTCGGCAGATTCTGTAAGCCCTGTTTTATATGCGTAATCTCCGCTGTCCGCGTTTTCAGGTATGCCTGTAGGGGCTGACGGGCATTTAAAAATCTCAAGGCTGTCAAGATATCCCCCGTCTACCAGTTCGTTAAGGGTTTTGGGGAATCTTTCCATATTATCTGTAGCGTATAAATGCAACGCTATGCTTATCTGTTTCAAATTATTCATACAGCTTGTGCGCCTGGCCCTTTCGCGCGCCTGGCCTATCGCAGGCAAAAGCATGCCTGCCAGTATACCTATAATAGCTATTACCACCAATAACTCTATAAGGGTAAACCCGCGTTTTTTCAAGCTGACCTCCATGGTTTATTCTTCTTTAAATACCACAATTCTTCTAATTTGTCAAGCAAAACATGGGCGACAAATGCCTTATTTTTCCGCTTTATTTTTGCAATATCCCAGAATCTATCTATGATATCTACGTCTAACTTATTGTCACCAAAAGGGTTATGGTATTTTGTAAACCTGTTTGCCACTATCATATCCAGTTTTTTAGCCCTGAGTTTTAACCTGGCATTTCTAACCAGGTTAGAGGTCTCTAAGTTAAATCCCACAAATATCTTATGTTTCTTATGCCGAGCCAGCTCGCGCAGTATATCTTTATTGGGCGCCAGGTTAATAGAGATTTTTTTTGCCCTTTTTATCTTTTCCTTTGCAATTTTTTCTGCCTTAAAATCGCTTACCGCAGCGGCCATGATAAGGCAATCCGCGGTTTTTATCTCTTTCTTCAGGGCCTTTAATAAATCATCTGCTGTTTCGATAGGGATAAATTTATGGACCCTCGGAGGGATAAGACTTACAGGCCCGCTTACAAGAGTTACTCTATGTTTCCTCTTCAGGGCCTCTTCTGCTATTTTATAACCCATGTGGCCTGTGGATCTGTTTGAAATAAACCTTACAGGGTCTATGGGTTCCTGGGTTGGGCCTGCGGTTATTATAATCCTGATAAACTTTTCACTTCCTTTATTATAATTTGTGGGTCCTGTATGTGGCCCATGCCGAGTTTACCGCATGCGAGACTGCCTTTTATAGGGCCTGTAAAATTAATCCCTGATTTCTTAAGTTTTTGGATATTCTCCTGCGTGATTTTATTAGTATACATGCCTTCGTTCATCGCGGGCGCGAGCAATACCGGCGCCTTTGTGGCGCACACAGCGCAGGTGAGCATGTCATCGCATATTCCGCTCGCGATCTTGGCTATGATATTCGCGGTGGCAGGTAAGACAGCTATACAGTCCGCAGCCTGGGCCAGCGATATATGCTCCACCTCCCACTCTTCAGGAGCCTTGAA
Source organism: Candidatus Omnitrophota bacterium (assembly GCA_030691625.1). Lineage (GTDB taxonomy): Bacteria > Omnitrophota > Gorgyraeia > Gorgyraeales > Gorgyraeaceae > UBA10183. Next base: position 28,039 of record JAUYDX010000046.1, read on the forward strand.
CATATCATGACTGATAACCTTGCCCCCTGAAACCGCCTGGAATAAAATCGGTTTTATAAATTCTTCCGCCTCTTTTGTCAGGACTACTGTTATCCGGGCTCCGAGTTTGCGCAGGCCGCTTATTACATCAAGCGCTTTGTAACACGCAACACTGCCAGTGACGCCTATAATAATATTCTTTGTTTTCATATTTATTTCTGCGGCAGTCTTTAAATTATTCTTTCGCTTTCGCCTTATATCCCACCTTGCCAGCGGCTATTTCTTCCAGGGCGATAGTGGAAATCTTGGTGGTAGAGGTATTGATTAATTTCTGGGCGCCGTTATTAAGCTCATTGGCCCTTCTGGCGGCAATAATAGCGAGCTTAAAAATACTTTCTGAATCCTTGAATATCCCGCTTATAGGCATATACGACATGTAAGCTCTCCTTTTTCAACGGTCTCGTTTTACTCTGCAGCGTTCTGCAACAATAATAGCCCTTAGGCTATCAAGGGCTGATTCCAGCCTGTTGTTAACTACAATATAATCGTACTTATCGCTGCGCGCTATCTCCTGCCTGGCGATCTCCAGCCTTTTTTTAATCGCCTCTCTTGAATCTGTGGAGCGGTTTACAAGCCTTTCTCTCAGCATATCAAGAGATGGCGGCAGTATGAATATATACACAGCGTCTAATTTAAGCCGCTTGATCTTCATGGCGCCCTGGACATCTATGCTGAGTAACACATCGCTTCCCCTCTTCAGCATGTGCAATATATGTTTCTTGGGCGTGGCATAATATTCTCCAAAGACCTTTGCCCATTCCAGGAATTCCTTTCTCGCTAGGCGTTTCATGAACTCAGGTTTTTCAATAAAGATATAGTCTGTCCCGTCTTTCTCGCCTGGCCTGGGCGGCCTCGTGGTCATGGAAATAGACCTGTACAAACTGTCCACCAGTTCCACGAGCCTGGTGCAAAGAGTTGTCTTGCCTGAGCCTGACGGAGCTGATATTATAAAAAGGATCCCTTTTTTCTTTTTCATTCCACATTCTGCGCCTGTTCGCGCATCTTCTCGAGTTCGCTTTTTATGTTAATGACCAGCCTGGATATCTTTATATCATTGGCCTTTGCGCCAAGGGTATTGACTTCCCTGTTGAGTTCCTGCAAAATAAAATCCAGTTTCCTGCCTGCCTCGTCCCCTGATTCAATCGCCTTTTTAAATCCGTCAATGTGGCTTTTAAAACGCGTGATCTCTTCTGACACATCGCATTGTCTGGCAAAGAGAGCCAGTTCTGTTTCCAGCCTGGCCTCGTCTATGGCCTTATCCTTTACAATATCCTTGATCCTGGAATCCAGCTTGTTTTTATATTCAATTACCACTGAAGGCGCCAGTTTTGACACGTCGTCAATATAGCCGGAGATGCTTTCAAGCCTCGCTGAAAAATCCTTATAAAGCGCCTTTCCTTCCTCAGCCCTCATCTTATTGCACTCTCTGGCTGCGCCAGCCACGGCCTCTTTTACAGAAGCCCACACGCCCTCTACATCAATATCCTCCTCGCTATGCACGATCACGTCAGAAAAAGAAAGTATGTGAGACAACCCTATCTCCTCTTTTATGCCCGCCCTTTTTTTGATCTCTCCCAGGATCTTTTTATACTTATCTATCGCTTTTTTATCCAGCGTTATAGCCGCGCCATTCTTTTCTGATGCGCGGTGCGAAAGAAATAAATTCACCTTGCCTCTTTTTATGTCCTTACGCAAAAGCTCTTTTATCCTGTCTTCCAGAGGCATAATGCTGGACGGCGTCTTGGCTGAAAAATCAAAATACCTGTGATTTACAGCGCGTATCTCGGCTGTAAACACTCCAAGCTTATTCTTTGCCTCGCCTTTTCCAAATCCTGTCATGCTTTTTATCATATTTACGCCCAGATTTTTTTCTTTTGCTTTTCAACTGCCACTGTTTTTGTCGGGTAAAGGTCCACGATTATCTCATCAGGCTCAAACCAGAGTTTTATCTCCCTTTCTGCCTCAGATTCATTGGATGAGGTATGCAAAACATTCTCATAAAGCCCCTTTGTGGTAATCCTGCCGTAAGCGCCTCGTATAGTCGTGGGGTCAGCCTCTTCGGGGTTTGTGGAGCCTGCGAGCTGCCTTACTTTGGTCAGGGCATCCTCGCCCCAGTAAACCATTGCCATAACCTTTTTTCTGTCGTGCAGAGTACCCTGGATATACTGGATAAGCTCTTCAAAAAAAGGCTTGTCTTTCATGTGTTTATAATGTTCCATTGCCAGTTCCCGCGACACGCGCACCATTTTCGCTGCCACTATTTCAAGTTTTGTCTCAGCGAGCCTGGTAAGAATATTTCCTGTTAAAGATTTTTTTAACCCATCTGGTTTAATAAGTATTAATGCTTGCTGATTCATGTCTCCCCCGTGCGTGGCACCAGTAATTGTGCTATCTCTTTGATTTTAAAAGAGTTATAACTCTTTGCATATCCGTATCAGAGTAAAACTCTATCTCTATCTTGCCGCCTTTTTTAGCCTTATGGATCCTGACTTTTGTCCCAAAGATTTCTCTTAATTCCTGTTCCAGGGCTTTAAGGTCTGGGTCTTCTATCAATGCCTTTGTCTTAGATTTCTGCGTTGACATCTTTTTTGCGTAACTCTCTGTGTCTCTTACAGATAGGTCGTCTTTTATAACCTTGGTGCACAGCCTCATTTGCTCTGATTCTTTGGTTAAACTAAGCATTGCCCTGGCATGGCCCATTGAAATTGTTCCACGTGAAACATATTCCTGAACCTTGGCAGGCAGGTTTAAAAGCCTGGTGATATTCGCGACAGTTGTCCTGTCTTTACCTATAGTATCAGCTACCTTTTCCTGGGTTATATTAAATTCGTCCTGCAGTCTTTTATATGCCTTTGCCTGGTCAATGGGATTCAGGTTTTCGCGCTGGATATTTTCTATAATGGAAAGTTCTAAAGAATCCAGGTCTGTGGCGTCTTTTATAATAGCTGGTATCTCTTTATACCCTAGCTTTTTCGCTGCCCTGAACCGTCTTTCCCCTGCTATAAGCTCGTATTCGTTATCTTTTAAGCGCACTAAAACCGGCTGGATAAAGCCCTTCTCTTTTATAGAGGCTGCCAAATCATCCAGGCTAGTCTGGTTAAAATCTTCTCTTGGCTGATACTTATTTGCCCTGATCTTGTCTACAGGGATATTTCTTACCCCCTGCTGGATATTTGATTCAAATATCTGCATGCTGTCAGTTGTCTTTGTTTCAGGTATCAGGGCTGCTAAGCCTCTACCGAGAACTCTTTTTTCCATGCCTCTTCTCCTCCCAGTACAGCTGGTTCGCCAAGTATCTCATTGGCTAAAGAAAGATATGTCCTGGCGCCTATTGAATGCTTATCATAAAGATGGATGGGCTGGCCAAAGCCAGGCGCCTCACTCAATTTTATACTACGCGGTATTATAGTCTTAAACACCTTATCCTTAAAAAATCGCTTTGCTTCATCTATGACCTCAGATGTAAGATTAGTCCTGTAATCAGCCATTGTCAATAAAACCCCTTGTATCTCCAGGTCTTTATTAAGGTTTTCCCGCACCAGATTAACTGTATTGAGGAGCTGGCTCAGGCCTTCTAAGGCATAATATTCACATTGTATTGGGATCAGCACAGAATTACACGCTGCAAGGCTATTTATAGTCAATATACCTAAAGATGGCGGCGAATCTATAAGGACAAAATCAAACTCATTTACAGCGTCTTTGAGGGCGTTTTTAAGCTTATATTCCCTATTCATAAAGCTTACCAGCTCTATTTCAGCGCCTGAAAGATGGATATTCGAAGGTATTATCTTTAAATTAGGCAGGCTTGCTTCCAGCATAACTTCAGATGGTTTAAGGCTATTTATCAGGAAGTCGTATGTACTTTTTTCTATTTTTGACTTGTCAATACCAAGGCCGCTGGTAGCGTTTGCCTGAGGGTCCAGATCTATTATTAATACATTTTTACCTTTATGGGCAAGATAATACCCTAGATTAACTACTGTAGTAGTTTTACCAACCCCGCCTTTCTGATTACATACTGAAATTACCTTAGCCATAAGAAAATGTTCCACGTGGAACATTTTGAATCCGATAACCGTATCATAACCGTATCACTACCATATCACGACCGTATCTTTGTTACTCTAACCTTAGCTAATTTAACGCCTTGCATACTAAATAAACCTCTGTTCTCTTCTCTGAGAACAGATACCTTGACCTGAGAACGCTTGGCATTTAATTTTGATAAGGCTGCTTTTATAGCTTCCTGGGCAGTTTTTCCCTCTACCTCGATCTCATCCTGATTAATTATATGAATTTTATGCTCCATAAATATCACGCGGCTTTCCTGAACATGAAAAATTGCATAGAGCTGGTAACTAACGTGCTTGTAAGCCAGTACAATACCAGCCCTGATGGTAAAGAATAAAATATAAACCCAAACATAACAGGCATGATGTTTGTTATGAGTTTTTGCTGCTCTGTCTGGCCAGCGCCTGTTGTGGATTGGGATATCTTCTGCTGTAATATCATAGCACCTATCATTAAAATTGGCAATAGATTTATGGAATTACCCAGGAAAGGTATGCTGGACTCCAAGTGAAAAAACGCGTCAGGCATTGAAAGATCCTTGATCCAGAGAAATGTCGCGTTCTTTAATTCCACTGATCTGGACAGGGTATTGTAAAGCGCTATGAAGACCGGCATCTGTAACACCATAGGTAAACATCCGCTCATGGGATTCACATTATACCGTCGGTAAAGTTCCATTATTTCCTTATTCAGCTTTGTGGGATTGTCTTTATGTTCCTGGCGGACCTTTTCTATGTGAGGCTGGAGCCCCTGCATCTTCTGCATGGATTTAAGGCTCTTGAATGTGAGCGGGTATAAAAATAAATTTATGCAGACTGTGAGTAAAAGTATTGCCACGCCATAGTTATGGCAAAGAGAATAGAAGAACTGGAGGATCGAGAGAAGTATCAGGCTTATGCTTGTAAGAAATCCGAAATTAAGCGCCTTTGTAAAATTCGGATCGATGCTTTCAAGCTCTTTGATCTCCATTGGCCCGATATAAAAATTTATTTTATACGACCGGGCCTCGCCAGGGGAAAGCTTTTCATCCTCTACGATAAAACCTATAGCAGGCTCTCCTGAAATATTTTTAGTAAACACGCCTTTGGGAATAAAGTCAGGCCTTGCTATCACTGCGTAGTATTTATTTTTTAGCGCTACCCAATCTGTATCATTTTTATATAACCTGTTGTAATCCAACAGTTTATTGCCGGTAAGCTTTTTGACGCTATTGTCCTTATAATGTATATCAGATTCTATGTATCTGGTTTCCATTATTTCTTTTTTTGACATATTGGAGCCTGTGACTATATCAAACGATACGTCCTGAGAAACATTGGTCTTATTGGTGATTTTTATAATTGCGGTCATGCCGTATTTCCCGTCTACAAAAGAAATGGTTTTTTCCAGTTTCAGCTCGCTTGTTTCCAGAGACATCTTTTTTGCATCGCTATATATTGTAAAGGGTTGGGAAGAGACCCCAGCCAATGCAGCCTTGCCGTCTATAGATAGGATCCCGGCTGATTGTGTGGCATTTGAAATAAGTTCAATATCAGTCTTTCTTTTAGCATCCTTTACAACTATCCTGCTTATAGAGCCGCCTATATTAAGCAGGCCCAAGTCGTATTTATCTGTTGATATATTTTTTACCTGGGCGTTTGAGGGAAGGGCTTTAACAGGCTCTGGCTCGCTTATTTTAGTTTCTGTAACTATTTGTTTTTGAATAGGTTGTATCTTTTGGCTGGAGTTTGCCAGATCAGGATTTATCTTGGCTAGTATCATAGGATATGCCAGTATTACTGCTATTGATAAAGTAACTGCTATTAAAACTTTCTTGTCCATTGTTCTCCTTTTGCTAACCTATTTAGATACGTATGGGTCAAAACCGCCTGCTGACAAAGGATTACAACGCATAATCCTTGCCAGGCCTTTTAATAGGCCCTTAAAAATTCCTTTATCTTCCACTGCCATAATCGTGTACTGGGAACAGGTGGGATGGAACCTACATTGACATAACATTAATGAAGATATATAGTTATGATAAAATTTTATACTATTTATCAGTATATTTTTTAAAAACATCGTGTATTTCTCTTTCTATGGCAGTTGACAGGGTAGATTGGTTTACCTTGGTAGCAACAATAACAATATCAAAACCCGTAGGTAAAATACGCTTTGTATTCCTGTATGCCTCTCTGAGTATTCTTCTGATCCTGTTCCTTAATACAGATTTTTTCTGATGCAAACTCTTCTTGCAGATAAAAGCCGCGCGATTTGTAGGGGACGGTTTCAAACCGTCCCCTACAGCTTTTTTTAAGATATAAATATTAACTGACCTGGCCCTATGGAAAACGCCATTATCCAGAACAGCCTTTATAGCGTCGTTTTTCTTCAGGCGCTCTTTTAACGGAAAAGAGTTCAGGCCCATCAATGAGTAAGTTTGTGTCTGCCTTTTTGTCGTCGGCGTTTAAGGACTTTTCTGCCTGTGGAAGATGCCATTCTAGCTCTGAATCCGTGTTTGCGTTTGCCTTTTAAAAGGCTCTTGCGGGTAAGGTGTTTTTTCATTGTATTTTCTCCAAATTTAGATTTACGTATTATAGCACATCGCCCTTACCCGTCAAGGACAAAATCAGGTTATGGGGACGCCGAGCCAGTACGGGACAAGCGTTTGTTAGAAGGCCTGCCAGGGCTGGCAAAAAGATTTAACTTGAAAACGAAACCGTGAGTTGCTATAATTGTGGAAAACTTGTGGATAGATTATGCCTTTTGAATTGACCAAACTCTGGGACAAAATCCTCGAATACACAAAACAGGAAATAGGAGAGCAGGCGTTTGAGAACTGGTTCACGCAAGCCAAGCTCGCCTCTGTGACAGATGACACCATAGTCATCCAGGTCCCGTCTAATTTTTTCAAAGACTGGATATATGACCATTACAGAGACATATTGAATATCGCCATATTGAAAACCCTGGGCAAGGTAGTGCCTGTAAAATTCGAGATAAAAGAGCAGAAGCTTCAGAAAAAATCCGAGCCTTTAAGCCAGGCCCAGAGCGTGCCTCCTGAAAAACCCGTTTACAAAAAACCTTTTTACCTGAACCCAAAATATACATTCGAAGGCTTTGTGGTGGGCTCGTCAAACCGCTTCGCGCACGCGGCAACCCTGGCTATCGCGGAAGCGCCCGCAAAGGCCTATAATCCTTTATTTATATACGGCGGGGTAGGGCTGGGCAAGACTCACTTAATGCAGGCAGCGTGTCATTACATATCTGAGATGCATAAAAATCTGAAATTGTTTTATACCACAAGCGAAAGTTTTATGAACGAGCTGATCAACGGGATACAGACGAGAACCACCCAGAAATTCCGCGAAAAATACAGAAGCGTGGACGTGCTGCTGATAGATGACATACATTTTATAGCGGGCAAGGAATCCACCCAGGAGGAATTTTTCCATACCTTTAACGCGCTTTACGACGGCCACAAGCAGATAGTGCTCTCGAGCGACCGGCCGCCAAAGACAATACCCGGCTTAGAGGAAAGGCTTGTGTCCAGGTTTGAGTGGGGGCTTGTGACAGATGTGCAGCTCCCGGATTTTGAGACAAGGATCGCCATACTTAAAAAGAAGGCTGAGCGTACCGGCGCCAGCCTGCCTGACGATATACTGTATTTCATCGCTGAGACCATAAAGACAAATATAAGGGAGCTGGAAGGCGCCCTTATAAAACTTATCGCGTATTCCGCGCTGGAGAATAAAAAAATAACCCTTGCCCTGGCAAAGGAGATCTTAAAGGACGCGGGCGCGGAGAACGCCAAAAAAATCACCGTGGGAGCTATCCAGGAAAAGGTGGCTGTTTACTTTGACATAAAACCTTCTGATATGAAGACAAAAAAACGGACCCGCCAGGTTGCGTATCCAAGGCAGGTGGCAATGTACCTGGCCAGGGAGATGACTGGCCTGACGCTTCCGGAAATAGGCGGGCATTTCGGGGGGAGAGACCACTCTACAGTGATACACGCCTGCGAAAAAGTGGACACGGATTTAAAGAAGAACCAGAATGTTAAGAACCTTATACAAAAACTGATGTTGGAGATAAAAAGTTAGTATTGTGGATTATTTTTATTTTTTTGTGGATTATTTGCGCTTCGTAACTATAATATAACCCTTGGGTTTCGCGCTTGTCCACATATCCACAGCGCTTACTATCTAATTCTACTGACTTTTATATTGAATTAGATAATAGAAAAGAGGGAACAAGATGAAAATAAAAATATTAAAGCAGACCTTTTTAAAAAACATCCAGCACGTCCAGAACATCATATCTTCTAAAAGCAGTTTACCTATATTATCAAATATTTTAATAGAGGCTGAAAAAAACAAGGTCATATTAACAAGCACAGACCTTGATATAGGCATATCATCGGTTCTTGAGACGGATGTGGAGGAAGAAGGCTCTATCACAATACCGGCCAAAAGATTCAATGATATTATAAAAGAACTGCCGGATGAGGACATATCTATAAGCACAATGAAAAACAACTCCATGATCATAAAATGCAGCAAGTGTTTTTTTAAGATCATAGGCCTCCCGAAAGAGGAGTTTCCAAAACTCCCGGAATTTAAAGATGAACCAAGTGTGGTTATTAAACAAAGTGTTTTGAAAAACATGCTCAGCATGGCGCATTTTTCAATGTCCCACGATGAGACAAGGTATATTTTAAACGGCGCGCTATTTTTATTTAAGGGTAAAAAGCTTACAATCGTCACCACAGACGGGAAACGCTTGAGTTTTGTAAAAAAGGACATGGAAAAAGACGGGCTGAACAAGGCCATAATTGTCCCGGCAAAGACGATCTATGAACTAGCCAGGATTCTTGGGGA
>JAUYDX010000055.1 GCA_030691625.1 Candidatus Omnitrophota bacterium
ATAATCTCTATCCCGGCCCTTCTCAGGATGTCTATCACAGTAATCGCCTCTATTTCCTCAAAACCAGTAACTATCGTTATAATGGCTTTTTTACCCATAAACACCTCCGAGTATGTTATAATAGAAACTATGAGAAAATTCAAGTATATTTATGGACCTGTGTATTCCTGGAGACTCGGAAGGTCTCTTGGCGTGGATCCTATCTCCCAAAAAGATAAGACCTGTAGTTTCGATTGTTCCTATTGCCAGTTAGGCAAGACCGGCGACCTTGTCTCTGAAAGAAAAATCTACATCCAGTCAAAGGCTATCCTCGAAGAGATCTCCTCCATACCAAAAAGCGAGAAGATAGATTATATCGCCCTGTCCGGGAGCGGCGAGCCGACCTTAGCCCAGAATTTAGGCGAGATAATCCGGGGGATAAGGAGGATACGAAAGGAAAAGATCGCTGTCATCACAAACGCCGCTTTAATAAATTCGAGTGACGTGCGGGATGACCTCGCGCTGGCGGACTTTGTGCTCGTAAAGCTTGACGCTAACGCTGAAGACCTTTTTAGAAGCATTAATAACCCGGCGGAAGGCATAAGATTCGGAGATGTTGTAAAAGGAATAAAAAAATTCAAGGAAACGTATAAAGGCCGCCTCGCTCTCCAGGTCATGCTTATTGAAAAAAATAAACAATACGCGAGCGAGATAGCTAAGATGGCTGTAAAACTGGGGATAAAAGAGGTCCAGCTCAATACACCTACGAGACTTTGCCCTGAGAAAGCCCTTACGAGGCCTGAAATGGATATCTTAAAGAAACATTTTAAAGGCATGAAGATAAATTATGTCTACGACGCTAAAACAAGACTCGTCACAGCCATGGATAAAGAAGAGGCTGAAAGAAGGCATGGGAAATATAAGCAGTAATACTGTAAGGATTTTAAATGAGCTTTCAGATGGAGTGGAGCTCGTGGCCGCTGGTAAAGGCAGAAGCGCGGAAGATATTTTAGAAGCAGTAGAAGCAGGCGTAAAGATCATCGGAGAAAATTATGTCCAGGAAGCTGAAGAAAAGTTCAGCCTGATAGGACCTAAGGTAAAATGGCATTTTATCGGACACCTGCAGAAAAATAAGGTCAAAAGAGCTGTCCGGATCTTTGACATGATAGAGACGGTAGATTCAGTTGAGATAGCCGCGATAGTAAACAAGTCTTGCTCTGAAATAAAAAAAGTAATGCCTGTTTTAATAGAAGTTAATTCCGCCAAGGAAGAAAATAAATCAGGCGTCTTTCCCGAAGACCTGGAAAACCTTGTAAAAGATATGCTGGGATTTAAGAACATAAAAGTCTCCGGCCTTATGACCATGGGCCCTGCGCTTAAAAACCCCGAAGACTACAGGCCATATTTCAGAGACACAAAGGCCCTTTTTGATAAAATAAAGATAAATCACGACATAAAATACCTCTCCATGGGCATGAGCGATTCTTATTGCATCGCCATCCAGGAAGGCGCTAACCTTATCCGCCTTGGCACAGCCATTTTCGGAGCAAGAAGATAAGGTTGCCATTTATACGGTCATTTGTTATAATAATGCCGTTCATGATATAGTTTTTGGATGAGTAGTCCTATCCTATATTTTAAATAATCAGAGAAAAATTATGGCAGAACAAAAAGATATCAGAAATATAGCTATTATTGCGCACGTGGACCACGGCAAGACCACTCTTGTGGACAGTATCCTGCGCTATACTATGGTGGACCGCAATATCGGGGAAATGGGCGAATGTATCATGGACTCCATGGACCTGGAGCGAGAGCGCGGCATCACTATAAAGGCGAAGAACGCGAGCGTTATTTATAAGGACACGAAGATCAATATAGTGGACACGCCTGGCCACGCTGATTTCGGGGGAGAGGTTGAGCGGACATTAAGGATGGTGGACGGGGTTTTGCTTCTGGTAGACGCCAAGGACGGGCCCATGCCGCAGACGAGATTTGTGCTCAGAAAGGCCCTGGAGCTGGGGCATAAGGCCATAGTGGTGATAAATAAAATAGATATGGCTGACGCCAGGATAGACCACGCCATAAATCGCACGTTCGATCTTTTCTGCGAGCTTGACGCTACAGAGGAACAGCTGAACTTCCCGATTATTTACGCCTCAGCGTTAAAAGGTTTCGCGACACTGGATCGGAACAAGCCTTCGGAAACAATAGCGCCTCTATTAGACACTATCCTGGACACAATACCGAAACCCGCGGTAAATCCTGACGCGCCTCTTCAGATCTTAGTATTAGCGCTTCTTTCAGATTATTATAAAGGCAAGATGGGCATAGGAAAGATCACAGCAGGTTCTATCGCGAAAGGCATGAATGTCATACTTGCCCGAAGAGATAAGAGCCAGAAGCTTTCTAAGGTTACGGCTATTTTAAGCTACGAAGGCCTTAAACAGATAGAGCGCGAGAGCGCTGAATCAGGGGAGATAGTGGCTGTGGCTGGTTTTGAGGAAATAGGCATAGGGGATACCATAACAGACGCTGAAAACCCTTCGCCATTAATCCCTCCTGAGATCGAAAAGCCCACTGTCAGGATGATGTTTGGGGTAAATAAAAGCCCTTTTGCGGGGAAGGATGGTAAATATGTCACCTCCAGGTCGCTGCGCGAAAGGCTTTTTAAAGAGCTCGAGACCAACGTGTCTCTGCGGGTAGAGGAGACGGAGAGCCCGGACACGTTTCTGGTGTCAGGCAGGGGAGAATTGCACCTCGCGATTTTAATAGAGACTATGCGGCGCGAAGGTTATGAGCTTCAGGTTTCCCAGCCAGAGGCTATATTTATTGAAAAAGACGGCATAATGATGGAGCCTTTTGAATTTTTAACTATTGACGTCCCTTCGGAATACCAGGGCGTGGTGATAGAGGAGGTAGGCAGGCGCAAGGCAGTCCTTAAAAATATGTTACAGGGCCCGAAAAGCGGTGTTTATTTTGAATATGAGATCTCCACGCGCGCTGTCATAGGTTTAAAAGCCTTGTTTATGACAAAGACGCGAGGGACAGCCATAATAAACCACGCGTTCGACGAATACGAGCCTATGAACGAGAATCTTTCTTTTATAAATACTCACGGATCTTTAGTCTCTTCCGAAACAGGAGTCTCTACGTCATACGGCCTTAATAACGCCCAGGAACGCGGAGAATTATTCATAGGCCCTAATGTCGGCGTTTATGGGGGCATGATCATAGGCCAGAATTCCAGGCCCGAAGACCTGGACATGAGCCCCACCAAGACAAAAAAGCTTACCAATATGCGGGCCGCTGGCTCTGACGACGCTATTATACTTACGCCTCCCAGGGAGATGACGCTGGAACTTTCCATAGAATATCTCGGCCCGGACGAGCTTCTGGAGGTTACCCCTAAAAATCTCAGGCTGAGAAAGAGGATCCTGGACCCCCTGATCCGCAAGCGTTCGAAGAGAGCTAAATAGGCCCTTTGACTCGCGTCGCTAAAGAGAGTATAATAATTTAAATAATAAAAGAAGCGGTTAAACAAAAAAGGAGTCAAATGAAAAAAAATCCTAAGCACAAAAGTTTTTTAATTCCGGAAGAGAATGAACAGGATG
>JAUYDX010000064.1 GCA_030691625.1 Candidatus Omnitrophota bacterium
GACAGGAGATATTGAATATATTGTTCAATCTGAATAAAAAACATAAAACCGCGATCGTGATTGTCACTCACGACAAGGAGATTGCCCGAAAGGCGCATAGAATAGTAGAGATGAAGGATGGTAAATTAGTTTAAAACAAAAGGTCCCTCGCCGCATGAATTATAAATAAGGGCAGCTCGGGATCAAATCCGCCTAGGCGGATTTGGGAGGATTTTATGGGATTAAAGGTTTATATCAACGGCGAATATTTTGAAAAAGATCAGGCAAAGGTTTCTGTTTTTGACCACGGGCTTTTGTACGGGGACGGCGTGTTTGAAGGCATCCGATCGTACAGCAGGCTCGTGTTTAAGCTGAAAGAGCACATAGGCAGGCTTTACGAATCAAGCCAGGGTATCATGCTTACTATCCCGCTTTCCAAAGAAGAAATGATAAAGGCAGTCGTGGACACGCTTAAATCAAATGAATTGGACAATGCCTATATCAGGCTGGTGGTTACCAGAGGCGTGGGCGATCTTGGGCTGGACCCCAGAAAATGCAAACACGCGTCTGTTATTATTATCACAGATAATATCAAACTTTATCCGGAAAAGATGTACAAGGAAGGCTTGAGCATTATTACAGTGCCTACTCCCAGAAATATCCCGGAGGCGTTAAACCCTCAGATTAAATCTTTGAACTATCTCAATAATATACTGGCCAAGATAGAGGCCTTGAATTCAGGGTATGAAGAGGCGTTGATGTTTACTGCCCACGGATATGTGGCGGAATGCACGGGGGATAATATTTTTATTATAAAAGACAATAACCTTATCACGCCTCCGGCTTTTCTGGGCATACTTAAGGGCATCACAAGGGCGTGCGTCATGGATATTGCGAAAAAATCCGGCATGACAGTTAAAGAAGAGGTTATCAACAGGCATAATATATATACAGCAGACGAGTGTCTCTTGACAGGCACTGCGGCTGAGATTATCCCTGTTGTGGGTGTAGATAAAAGGGTTATCGGAGACGGTAAGCCCGGAAAGATTACATTAAGCCTGATGAAGGAATTCAGGAAAGCTACCAAGGCAGACGGCGTGAAATACTAAGATTATTTCGTTCCCGTTCGGCGATCGGATTTTAATAGGGGACAGCGCCCTATTTTCTACGCGAAAGCTTCGGAGGACAAGTCAAAATAGGGCGCTGTCCCCTGTCACTGAACGGTCGAAATGAGAGCAGGAGGAAATTATGGTTTGCAATATATGCGCTAAGAATCAGGCAACTGTGCATCTGACAGAGATAATAGACGACCAGATAACAGAGCTGCATCTGTGCGAGGAATGCGCTCAGAAAAAAGGCGCGCAGATGGAAAGCCATTTCGGATTGTCTGACCTTCTGGCAGGCTTGGCTGACCTGGGCACGCAGTTTTCCAAGACCAAGACAGAGGCAGTAAAGCTTAAATGCTCCAAGTGCGGCCTTACCTATGAAGATTTTAAGAAGGTCGGAAGGCTTGGCTGCGGCGAATGCTATAACGCATTTAAAGAAGCCCTGGCCCCTCTTTTAAAAAGGATACACGGTTCAACGCAGCATTACGGCAAATCTCCCAAAAAGGTAGCCAAGGTGGTAAAGGCGAAGAATGATCTGGAGGCCCTGAAAGAAAAGCTTCAGAAGGCCATACAGAAAGAGGATTTTGAAGAAGCTGCAAAGCTGCGCGATAAGATAAGGGAAGAGGAGAAGAAGAATAATAAATAATAGGAGAGGCTATGACATTAGACGATCTCTTAAGTAATACAGGCGAGTGGATCAGGTGCACAGGGCCGGCTTGCGATATAGTGATGTCTTCGCGCGTGAGACTTGCGAGAAATCTTGCTGATTATCCTTTTTCGCATTGGGCCAGCAAGAAAGAGCAGGAAACTGTGCTGGAAACCTCCAAGCAGAGCATCCTTTCTATTAAGAAATTGAAAGATTCATTGGTTCTTGAAATAGAAAAATTGGACGCGATAGACAAGCAATTTCTGGTGGAGAGGCATCTTATGAGCAAAGAACACATGGTGGATTCGGAAAATAAAGGCTTATGCGTAGGCCAGGATGAGGTCATCAGCATAATGATAAACGAAGAAGACCATCTGCGCATGCAGGTCATGAAATCAGGCTTTAATTTAAAAGAGGCATGGCAGATATTGGATGATATAGACACTGAACTCGGCAATTCTCTGGACTTTGCGTATTCTGTGGATTTTGGTTATCTGACGGCCTGCCCGACAAACACAGGCACAGGCATGAGGGCTTCCGTAATGCTGCATCTCCCGTCGCTTGTAATGACAAAACAGATCGGAAAGGTTTTGCAGGCAATTACAAAACTGAGCCTGACCGCGCGAGGCCTGTACGGAGAAGGCACAGAGGCAAGCGGTAATTTTTTTCAGATATCCAACCAGGTTTCCCTGGGCCACAAAGAAGAGGATATAATTGACAATATAGACAGGATTATAAAACAGATAGTGGATCACGAGCAGAGCGCCAGGGAAACTCTGCTTGCGCAGAATAGAGAAGCCCTTGAAGACAGGATTTGGCGGGCATACGGCACCCTGAAAAGCGCGCACATAATAACCAGCACAGAGACCATAGATCTTCTTTCCATGGCAAGGCTGGGCGTTGACTTGGGAGTCATTAATCATGCGGACAGGACCCTTATAAACGAACTTTTTGTGATAACCCAGCCGGCTCATTTGCAGAAATTGGAAAAGAAAAAACTCAGCCCGAATCAGA
>JAUYDX010000066.1 GCA_030691625.1 Candidatus Omnitrophota bacterium
ATAGGGTGGCAGAACGGAATGAGTTCCGCTGTTTTTTTCGCAGCAATAATGCCGGCCAGCTTTGCCGCTTCTAAAACATCTCCTTTAGGTATTTCTTTATTTTTTATCAGTTTAATAACTCCAGCCTTAAAATAAACCCTCGCTTCTACGATAGCTTCTCTTAAAGTTACTTCTTTTTTCCCTATATCTATCATTGCCATTTTATCCTTTATCCTCCTATCTGGCACATGCTGAAATGTTCAGAGGAAGCGCCTGCAGGCTCAGCTCCCAGATGATGAGACCGCGGCTTTGAATCCACTGCTTCTCTTATAAGAACTGCCAGATCATTATCTGAAGCGCCATTTCTGATGGCAGCCTTAAGGTCTATGCTTTTTGATGAATGCAGGCAACTCCTCAGGCAGCCATCTGATGTAAGTCTAAGCTTATTACAGGAAGAACAAAAATTCTCGCTTACAGGAGATATAAATCCTATCGTTCCATGAAAACCTTTGATCCTGAAGCTCTTCGCAGCGCTTACCCCACGGTTATACATTCGCCCGCCACAAAAACCAATGGCGGACTCAGTATTCCGCCCAAAGAACCCCGGGCTTAAGCCCGGGAGGGCTCCATTTTCTATCGGCATGAGTTCTCCGAGAGAACCCAGAATAACCCTGGCTTCCACCGAGCTGAAGAAAAGCTCTTCATAAGAATGCTTTCCCATATGTGTAGGCATGTATTCTATAAATCTGACATGCACCGGCTTTGACCTGGCAAGATCGGCAAAAGAGATTATCTCTGAATCATTAAAACCTCTCAAGAGCACAACATTTATTTTTATTGGCCAAAGTCCTGCTAGAAGCGCGGCTTCTATACTTTCAAGCACTTTGTCTAAGCTCCCGCCGCGGGTTATTTCTTGGAATTTTTCCGGCACGAGGCTGTCTAAGCTGATATTTACCCTGTCTAAGCCAGCTTCTTTGAGAGAAAAAGCATGCTCTTTCAGATGCGCGCCATTGGTTGTAAGCGCAATTTCATTCAAACCCTTGATGCGCTTCAGGTTTTTGATAAATAAGTTCAGATCTTTTCTTACTAACGGTTCTCCGCCTGTAATCCGCACCTTGCTTATACCTAACATTACCGCAGTATTCACTATCCTGTAAATCTCTTCGAAGGACAATATCTGGTCGTGCGGCCTGTGCAGGATGCCTTCTGGCGGCATGCAATATATACATCGCATATTGCATCTGTCTGTAATAGAGACTCGCAGATAATCTATTCTTCTTCCAAAACTATCTATCAGTTTATTCATAAGCTTTCTTTTAGATTATATCAAACTGTAATAATTAAAACTATCTTATTAAGCCTAAACCTTTTTGATTCCAACAGCACAGACTTTAAAAGCGGGGGTTTTGGTATAACGGTCAAAGGCGTCTGATGTGATAACATTTACAGGCGCCTGGACATAATGTAAAGGTATAAAAACCACGCCTTCTTTTATTGTATCAACAATCTTCGCTGGAACAGTAATTGCGCCCCTTCGTGAATAGACATAAATAAGGTCATGGCCTTTTATGCCATATTTTAATGCGTCATTGGGATTTATCTCAATATAAGGCGAGCCTGCCAGCTCATTTAACCCTTTTGTTTTTGCGGTCATTGTAATGTGATAATGATACAGGTTCCTTCCTGTGGTAAGCAAAAATGGAAAATCATTATCTATATCTTCTGCCAAGGCAGAATGCTTTATGGGATGGAATTTACCCAAACCGCGTGTGAATTTCTCTCCATGCAGATACTTTGTGCCTGGGTGATCTTGGGACGGACAAGGCCATTGAATACCGCCCTTTTCTAAACGTGAATAACTTATGCCTGCATAAATAGGAGTTAATGAAGCTATCTCTTGCATAATGTCTTCCGGTAAAACAGAGCCCAAATCATAGCCTATCCTTTTAGAAATCTCTGCCATAATTTCTATGTCAGGCATTGTCCCTGATGGCGGCAAAACCGCCTTGTTTACCCTTTGAATCCTGCGCTCTGTATTGGTAAATGTCCCGTCTTTTTCAGCAAAGCAGGCAGCAGGAAGTATGACATCCGCTAAAGCAGCTGTCTCTGTAAAAAATATCTCTTGAACTACCAGAAATTCTAAACTCCCAAAGGCCTTCCTTACGCCTGTAACGCAGGCATCGGTCAAAAGCGGGTCCATCCCCATAATATACATCGCCTTGAGATTCCCCTGATTAATCTGCTCATACATATCTAAAAGCATAAGGCCTTTTTTTTCTGAGAGTTTTACTTTCCAGGCCTGTTCGAATTTCTCCCTCGCTGACGGATTGTCCACTTTTTGATAACCAGGATAGACATCGGGTAATGCGCCCATATCGCAAGAGCCCTGGACATTGTTTTGTCCTCTCAAAGGATTTACCCCGCAAGACTCTTTTCCAACTTTGCCGCAAAGCATCGCTAAATTTGCCAGGCTTATCACGTTTTCAGTGCCGCAAATATGTTCGGTAATACCTAGAGTATAAATGATCGTCGATTTATCCGCCTTGGCATACATCAAAGCAGCATCTATAATCTTTTGTTGAGCCACAGCTGTCATCTCTTCGGCCGATGAAGGCGTGTATTGCATTACGGCTTCTTTAAATTCCTGGTAACCTTCGGTGCGAGACTGAATAAATGTCTTGTCCTCTAAACCTGAAGATATGATCACAGACATCATCGCATTTAATAAGGCAATATCCGAACCTGGTCTAATCTGTAAGTAGATATCCGCTGATTCAGCAATCCTTGTATGTCTGGGGTCTACCACAATGAGTTTTGCGCCCTTAGCCTTTGCCCTTTTCACCTCTAACGCAATCACCGGATGGGCCTCTGTAGTATTTGAACCGATAATAAGGATACAGTCTGCACCCCCTATCTCAGAGATAGAATTGGTCATTGAGCCGCTTCCAAAGCTCATTCCTAAGCCGGCAACCGTAGGCGCATGGCATAACCTGGCGCAGTGGTCGATGTTATTTGTGCCTATTGCCGCCCTCATAAACTTTTGGAAGATATAATTTTCCTCGTTTGTGACGCGAGCGGAAGAAATACCTGCAAAGGCATCCGGGCCATGTTTTTCTTTTATCTGCCTGAAACGCTCAGCTATAAGGTCTAATGCCTCTTGCCAACTTGCAGGCCGAAATACCTTATCAAAGTTTTCGTTGTTTATCCGAATCAGACGATTTGGGTCAATACGAATTAAAGGTTGTTTAATCCGGTCAGGGTGAGAGACAAAATCAAAACTTCCAAATCTGCCCTTTACGCATAAATGGCCCTTATTAGCCGGCCCATTGATATCGGGCGTGGCCCGCATAATTTTATTGTTTTTTATCTCTAATTTTATCTGACAGCCCACGCCGCAATATGGACATATCGTGACTACAGTTTTATCAGGGAAGATGCATTCCTTAAAATCCTTTTCTATCAGCGCTCCTGTCGGGCATATATCAACACACGCGCCGCAAAACTCGCACCCTGAATCTATCAGCTTTCTATTAAAGGCTGTAGCCACAACAGTATCTATGCCCCTTTTGGAAAAATCTATTGCGGCGGTTCTTTCCACCTCTTCGCACACGCGCACACATCTACCGCAGAGTATGCATAGATTGTAGTCGCGATTAAAGAATGGCTCATTAGATATGACGGCTAAATTCTTATTTATAGGCGCAAAGGTAACTTTTTCCACGCCAAAATAGGCAGCGAGTGTTTGTAATTCACATCTTAAGTTTTTAACGCATGTGGTGCAGAGCTTGTTATGTTGAGCTAATATCAGCTCAAAGACCTTACGGCGCAAATTCTGCAATTGTTCGGTATCAGTTCTTACCACCATACCTTCTTTAACATAAGTAGTGCACGCTGCGGGAAACCCCTTCATCCCCCCAACCTCTACTATGCACAACCTGCATGCGCCAAAAGGAGAAAGCCCGGGATAATCGCATAACGACGGTATGTAGGTCCCATTTTGTTTAGCTGCCTGAAGTATTGTCGTTGGCTCTTCTACCTGTATGTTTTTTGAATTTATAGTTACGCTTATCATGTTATTGTTTATTTTAGGGGCATCGGCCTCTGTTTTAACAGGCACTTTTTATTTATTACATGCGATTGGTAATCGTCATAGAAATATTTAAGCGTCGTTAACACCGGGTTGGCTGCAGTCTGCCCTAAGCCGCAAAGCGAGGCCTCTTTTACTATCAAGGCAAGCTCTTCGAGTCAGGTTAATTCATCGGGATCCGCTTTACCTTGCGCAATTCTTTCTAGCATAATTAGCATCTGTTTTGTCCCCACCCGGCATGGCACACATTTTCCACAAGATTCTTTTTGGGTAAAACTTGAAAAATACTTTGCTAAATCAACTACGCAGTTATCTTCGTCTATAATTATCATTCCGCCGGAACCCATAATTGCGCCAGCTCCAGCAAGGGAGTCATAATCAATAGGC